>JAJZDL010000023.1 GCA_021851465.1 Acidobacteriota bacterium | reverse complement strand
GAGAAGTTTTATGTTGCCGACGCAGGGCCGACGCATATCAGATTCCGATTAATTTGAGCAGATAGGGGATGTTCCAGGCGGCCTTGAGGCGTTTTCCCTTGATTCCGCGTGTGGAGGATTTGTCGTGTTTGAGCAGATTGAGGGCGATTCGGTTGAGGATGGAGAAGTTCTGCGCAGCGTGGCCGGCGCGTTTGCGATCCAGGTCTTCGCTGAAGCCGACGTCGAGCACCCAGTGCAGTTTGTTTTCGATTCCCCAGTGCTGGCGAATCACTGAGTTCAGCCGTGTCGCGTCGGGGCTGAGGCTGGTAATGCAATAGCGAATCTCGCGCTCGGTCTTTCCGGTGGCCTTGTGGTAGCGTTCCGATTCGATACGCACCAGCGCCTGTAAAGAGGCCCATTCGGCAGCCTTTTCGATCAGGCCAAGATCGGCAATCACCGAACACTTGCGTCGCTCGACTCGCCCGTGGCCGCAGTCGATTTGCTCGGCCACCGCATCTGAATCCAACAGCAGGAACGAGTCTCTCACCTGTTCGGCCAGCAATCCCCGATTCTCCTTGACCGCCAGCACATAGTCGGCCTTCTTTTCGATGATCTGGTGGGCGATCCCGCGTTGGCAGCCCATGGCGTCGATGGTCACCACTGTACCGGTCAGCTCCAGCGCGTTGAGCAACCTGGGAATCGCCGTGATCTCGTTGGATTTTTCATCCACCTTGCGCTGCGCAAGCACCAGGCCGTTGCCCTCGGCCCAGGCCGAAACCATGTGCACAAGGGCCTTTTTACCGCCCTCCCGCGTCCCGCACAAGGCCTTGCCGTCGATGGCAACAACTTCGCCTGCCGTCAGCTTGGCGATCGACGAAACCCACGCCACAAAACCCTTTTCCATCTCTTCCGGGTCCAGTGCCGCAAACACCCGGTTAAATGTATCGTGCGATGGAATGCCCGATGGAAGCGTCAGAAACGTCTTCAACCACTCCAGCTTGTCTTCGCCGTACTCCGCTATGTCGTTCCAACTCTCGGCTCCGCTCAGCACCGCAGCTATCGAAATCGGAAGGATCTCTTCCAGTAGATGTTCCCGGTTCCGCTCAACCCGCGGATCGCGCAACTCGGCAAAATACTTCAGGGGATTTTTCATATCCCCTTGTCGCCCATCTACATCCATCACGCATATAGCAATTTATATGCGTCGGCCCTGAGCTCAACCTCATTCCTGCATTGGAAAGCACTGCAACCGCGTTCCTGCTCTTATGCAAAGCGTCGCTTTCCATTATTCTGGGACAGTCGGCGTGGGCGGGCTGCCCTTAAAGAATGTTTTCTTGCTTCGGGCCAGGTTTTTAAAATTATGCAACTGGATTTTTAGGAGGCTTGGATGCGCAGAGTTTTTGCAGGGGTTGGCATATTGGTGGCAGCCGTCTTGGCTGGCTGGGTCTTGGCCGGGCCGACGTTGCGGCCCGTGGCGGCGCAGGATGCGGCAAACACGCCTGCATTCTATACGGAGAAGGTGAGGCCGCTGTTTGTGACGAACTGCGGCAAGTGCCACATGGACATGAACCACAAGGGAGGACTCAGCCTTCAGACAAAGGACTCGACGATGAAGGGTGGACGCCACGGCGCCGTGATTGTTCCCGGCGACCCGGCCAACAGCCTGCTGGTGAAGCTGATCCGCCACGAAGGGCCGCCGGACGATCCACGACCGATGCCGGCCAAGGCCCCCAAGATGAGCGACGCCGACATCGCCACCATCGAGCAGTGGGTGAAGGCTGGCGCTGTCATGCCGGACGATCCCGCACCTGCGCCATAGCTTGACGCAGAGACCCCGCGCGCGGCTGGCGCGCGGGATGGCCTCGTGGGGGCCCAATGATCGAAGGCACCGAGAGAAAACGGTCGCGGATGCAGCAACACTCCGTCCGCAGGCACGTTGCGGCCCGCTTGTCTGCTGCGACAGGCCGTTCCATTCATCTATACTCTGACTCATGTCGCGCCGCGTCTTTCAACTCGCAGGGATGCTGGTTCTGGTTCTGGCCACGCTCACGCCCCTCGCGGAGTGTTTCGACCGATGGGACAAGAACCCCGGCCCCGCGAACGACACGGAGATCCACCTGACCGCCTGGTTCGTCGGCGTTGGCATCGTTCTGACGCTGGCAAAGCTGCTCCGCCGCCTCCCGCCACTCGCCGCCACGCCGCCGACCCGGGATTGCTCCCCCGGTCTGCGCTCCACACCGCGATTGGCCCACGAAGCTCCACCTCTCCCGACCGGCAGTCCACCCCTCATCGCCTTGCGAATCTGATCCTCTCTGTGAACCTGCGCTGTAGCGACAGCGACGGGCGAGCATATCTGCGCCTGCCGTCAAGCCCCACGCTCGCATCCACATGAAGAGGAGTCCCATGTCCCGTCGTCCCATCTCGCATCGCCTTGCCGGCTTCGCATCTCTCGCTCTCATCCTTGTCTTCCTCTGCTACTCCCTCCGCGCACAGACAGCCCTCTCGCATGGCAGCGTCTCCGGCACCGTCACGGACACGACATCCTCCGTCATCGCGGGCGCGCAGGTGACACTCTCCTCGCCGGACAAGACCGTCTCGCGCACGGCCGCCACCGCCGCGGACGGCACTTTCGCCTTCTCCGGCCTGCCCAGCGGCAGCTACCGGATCGACATCGCCGCGCCCGGCTTCGCGCCCTACCAGAACGAATCGGTCCCGGTCGCGGTCGGCCGCGACCTCCGCGCGGACGCCCAACTCGTCCCGCAGCACGCCACCCAGCAGGTGACAGTCCAGGCCGAGACCCAGGCGCTCGATCCCTCGCAGACCTCGCCCGTCACCAACATCGACCGCGACCGCATCGAAGAGCTTCCCATCCCTAGCCGCAACTACCTCAGCTTCACCCTGCTCGCTCCATCGCTCGGCGCGGCCAACCCATCGCTCGGCGCGCAATCTCCCGCGTTGCAAAGCGAGGGGGGCTTCAGCGCCGGCGGCCTGCGCCCCTCCAGCAACGCCCTCTACATCGACAGCGTGGACGACAACGACGAGTACACCGGACTCAGCCGCACCGAACTCTCTCCTGAAGCAATCAGCGATTTTCAAGTGGTCAATCATGGGTACGCCGCGCAATCTGGCGGCTCGGCGGGCGGCGCGGTCGATGTTGAGACCCGTTCCGGCGCAAATGTGCAGCACGGCGACGCATTCCTCTTCGTCCAGAACGGCGCCTTGAACGCCACGCCCGCGCTCGAACTCGCGCCCCGCCGCCCCGACGAGAACCGCCTCCGCGCGGGCCTCTCCACCGGTGGCGAGATCGGCCACACCAGGCTCTACTACTACATCGCCGCCGAGCAGGAGATGGCGCGCGGCGAAGAGGCGGGCGACTTCAGCCCGACCCTCGCAGCCGCTATCGACAACTCCCTCCACCAGTCCGGTCCATTGCAAAACCTCACGCTGCAACAGGGCTTCTTCCCCACGGTCAATCAGGAGACCGAACTCTCCGGTCGCATCGACCGCACCTCCGGCCCAGACAGTCTTATGCTGCGCTACGCCCTCACCAACAACCGCTCGATCAACGACGCCTTCAACACCGACGACCTCTTCGATCTCAGCTCCCGCGGCTCCGCCTTCTACGACGACAACAGCCTCAACGGCTCCTGGGACCACGCCTTCTCGTCACGCCTGCTCAACCAGCTCAACTTTGAAGTTGCGCAGCGGCGCGCCGTGCTGCGCACTGGGTCTCCGGGAGATCCCGGCGTTGTGGTCGCCGGCATCGCGCAGTTCGGCACCTCCTACGCAGGCAACAGCACCCGCTACGAGACCCACGCCGACCTCGGAGACGACGCAATCCTTCAGCACGGCAAACACCTCATCCAGGCGGGTGTTGCCTTCAGCCACGTCGCGCTGCGCGCTGCCGATCTCGACGGCTTCGCCGGCCTCTATGTCTTCTCCGATCTCGCCGCGCTCGCCAACGCGCAGCCCGACTTCTACACCCAGAGCTTCGGAGACCCCAACACCGACTTCGCAGAACTTCGCAGCGATGCCTACCTGCAAGACCACTGGCTGCCGACCCACTCGCTCGCGCTCGACTATGGCCTGCGCTACGAGTACAATCGGTTGCCCGCGCCATTCTCCTCGCCCGCGTTCAACTTCAGCCCTCGCCTCGGCGTCGCCTGGTCGCCGGACAAGAGCTGGGTCGTTCGCGGCGGCTTCGGCATCTTCTTCGACCGCTATCTGCTCTCCACGCTCAACCGCGTTCAGGAGTTTGACGGCACCCACGCCCAGCAACAGGTCGCCGAAGGCAGCACTGCCGCCGCGCTCTACCAGTCGGGAGCTCGCTTCACCGCGCCGCAGGCCGGAATCGCACCCAGCATCTGGCAATCGCAACCGAACCTTGCCAACCCTTACTCCGAGACCGCATCCCTCAACATCGAACGAGCGCTTGCGGCCCAGTGGACGGCCAGCGCCGAGTACCGCTTCGTTCGTGGCGTCAAGATGGGCCGCACCCTCAACGCCAACCTTCCGCCGCCCACTCCGCTCACCTCCGCCAACGCAGCCAGCCTCGGCATCGCGTCGCCCACGCCCCAGCAGTTCGGCCAGATCACCTTCTCGCAGCAGCGCCTCAACCCCGCTTACGACGCCATCAACCAGTTCCAGACCGAGGCCAACTCGTCCTACAACGGCGCGACCTTCACCCTGAACCGGCAGTTCACCGAAGACCTCGAACTCCTCGCCGGCTACACCATCTCCAAAACCATCGACGACGCATCCTACGACACAGAGCAGCCGCAGAATCCCTACGCCCTCCGCAACGAGCGCGCCCTCTCGCTCCAGGACCAACGCCAGAGCTTCGTTCTCAGCGGCCTCTGGGTGCTCGGCCCAGACCTCGACGACCCCATCGACGTCGCCAAGGCGGCCACACCCGGCCCACTTATGCGCGCCGTCACCGGCATCGAGTTCGCACCCATCCTTTCCGTCAACAGCGGCTTTCGCGACAACCCGCTCACTGGCCTGGACAGCAACCGAGAGCACATCTACCCCTTCGCTGCGCGCCCGCTCGGCCTCGGACGCAACAGCCTGCAAACCCCGGCGAACGTCGACTTCGATCTCCGCATCCTCAAAATGGTCCCCCTCGGCCGCGGCCATCTCGATATCGTCGCCGAGTCCTTCAATCTGCTCAACCGCCAGAACGTAGACCTCATCAATCCAGTCTTCGGATCGACCGCGACCTCCGCGCAGCAATTTCAGTCGCCCATCCAGGAGTCCGACGCACGGCGGATCCAGTTCTCCCTCGACTATGAATACTGAGGATTGTGCATACAGAGATCCCCCGAAACTTCCGTGGTCGATGCATCTGCGCCTGCCGCACGTTACGGCCCTTCTCTGTTCCTGTATAGAAGAGTAAGTGTCCACCGGCAGAGCCGGTGGCTTTACGGTTGCTGGCCCCTCAAAGGGGCCTTTTCGCAACCGTCCGAAGCAAAAGCAAGAACAAAAGCAAAAGCAAAAGCCTTGTACTGCTGACTTCACTGCCGCAGCAGTCCCGCTCCGCTCAATTACCAGTGCGCAGAGCGCCGCTCCCGGCCCCCTGGTCTGGGCCGACGGCAGTCTGCACAAGCCGCTGGAAGGCTTCCCACCCGCATCCCTCATCCTCCACGGGGCAGCCGCTCATCCGCAGGGCCTGGCGCGCAGGTGGCCCCTCCACGTTCAAGGGCAGCGACATCCGCATCTGATCAAGCGTCTGCGTCGTCACGGAGAGGCGTACCACATACTTTCCTCCGCGCGTCTGCCAAAGCGCGAAGGCCATCTCCATTCCCGGTGGCGTATCGTCCCGCCGACCATCGAGGTTCCAATGCAGGCCAAGCAGCGCGGCCACGTTCGCCAGGTTCGTATCGTGCCCCATCAGCACCACCAGCTTGTCGCCTGGCTTGCCGATAGCGCCCTCAACCGCTCTGCCCTCCGCCCCCTGTTGCAGCGTCGTCGCGATGAGCCACAACATCGCGGACCCCTGCGCTCTGGCCAGCGCCGGAGTGCGGTACCGGAGGTTGAAGTACACCGTATGCAACTCGATCAGCCGCCGCACCTGCGCCTCGTTCAGCCTGCCCCATCCAACGGAACTCAGCGGCATTCCCTCGGCATACTCCAACAGGAAATCCTCCGCAAAGCTCGATGCCTGCGGCAGCGATCCGCGCGCTTCAGCCATGGGATCGCCCTGTCCTCCATGTGCGTCGCTCGCCCCATCCAGCAACTGCACCTCGGGCGCATGCGCCGGCTTGCACGCGGCCCGCAGATCGCACCCCGACAGCACGCGCTGCATCTCCGCCAGCAACTCCGCTTCCGCAGGCCGGTTCGTCACGCGCTCCATCGCTGCTGCTAAGGCCGCATCCGAAGTTCCCGCCTTGCCGCCGCCATCATCCGGGCTGAACAACGGGTCTCTCTCGCCCGCTACCAGGGAGTGTACCTCCGGCGCGCACTCCGGAAAGAGCCCCGTTGCCAGTGCCCGCCCGCTCTCCATCGTTCTCTCATCGGTATCGGCCCGGATCGTTACAGCCGCCGCATCGCCGCATCCCTCTGCCGCAAGCAGCCCTTCCTGTACAAACTCGGCGCGGTCGTAGCGGCCAAACTGCTCCACCAGATCGAAACCGTGCTGCGTTAGGTACCCCGGTGCCACTGGCCACTGCGGCCAGGGAATCGCCGAGTAGCGATTCAGCCGCTCTTCGCTCCATGTCGGTGGCCGCACGCCATGTCGGCTCACCACCACCACCAGCTTCAACCGATCGCCCGTGGCCATCGACGCTGGCAGCCTTGCGCCATCGGATGTGTGCGTCGCGGCTCTCTGTCCTAAAACATCGTGCGGAAACAGAACTCCAGCAACCCACAAAACAAACACAAGCCAAGTTCGCACTCCAGCCATCCATCCACCTCGCAAAGAAACGGTCTCTCGATTCGACTGCAAGCCTGAAAATCCGAGCAGGCCAACTTTGCTTCCGGAATGGCCCGCTCGAACTTCACTCGGCTTGCACCGTCTAGAAGTGGAAGTTGATGCCGCCGTAGACCGTGACCGGCGCTCCCGGATAGGCAATATTGTAGCCCGCAACCGGACCCGTCTGCCCTGTCAGCCCGTTGGGATTGGTGTTGAAGTAGCTGCCGAACGACGTGTACTCGTAGATGAGGTACTTCGTATTGAGCAGGTTCTCTGCGTTGAGGTCGAACTCCATGAACCGATAGGGCGCTTTGAGTCCGAAGTTGACGGTGCCATAGGAGGCCATCTGCTGGTTGCTGGGCTGCGGAAACTGGTTCCCGCCAGAGTCCACGCCGTTGTTGTTGAAGATGTACTGCGCACCGATGTACTGGAAGGAGAGCATCGGTTCCAGCTTCAGTTCGCGAGTTGCCTGGATCTCGTAGAGTCCGCCGGCGTTGATGGTTGAGTTCGGCACATACGGCACATGCAGCCCGTTGAACTGCTGTACCGGAGCAAGCACCGTGGTGTAGTTCGAGTAGTCCGCCGTCTCCACGTTCATGTTCGCGAAGATGTGCAGCTTTGCCACCGGGTTGTCGTCGAAGTAGGCGTTGACGCCCTTGTAGACCGAGGTGCCGTCCGCCGAGATCGTGTTGCCGTTCTCCAGCGTGGTGTCGATCTCCTGGTTCGCCCAGTTCTGGTGGTAGAAGGCCGCGCCAAGCAACATGCGGCTCATCGGGCCGCCTCCCTCAGAATGGATCTTGAAGCCAGCCTGGTAGTAGCTCTGGCGCGAGAGGTGGTAGCTCGATGGATCCACCGACTGGAAGAGCCCGCCGCCGCCGCCCAGTTGCGGAGCGCGCAGGGCCTCCATAAACCCGCCGTACAGTTGCAGCCATGTGCGCGCGCGCAGAGTGGCGTTGACCGAGGGTTCGACTCCGCTGCGGTTTGCATTGGCCGAGGGGCACGCATCCTGTACACTGACGGTTCCCGACGTGCCGCCGAAGTTCCCGTAGCGGCATGTGGAGCTAAGGGTTGCGCCCCCAGCGAGCGCGAAGTCCTGCTGCACGGCGTTGTAGAAGCCGGTGGTGAAGCCGACGTAGCGAATGCCGGGAGTGATCTCTGCGATGTGGCCGAGGCGAATCTCATCCTGCAGGGTGAGCGCGAAGTCGTCCTGGTTGAAGTACGAGGAGCGGATCTTGCCGCCTGCATTGACGATGCCCTTCGCGCCTCCGTCGGCTGGATTGTAAAAGTTGTTGCGGCTGTTGTAGAGGGCGTGAATGAAGTATCCGCCGACCGTGATTGTGTTGAACGGCATGCGCTTTGTCACCAGCAGACGGTCGCCCACGGTGTCGGTGTGCGGGCTGTTCCACTCGTCCTGCTGCGGGCCAGGGCTGTACACATCGTTGACGCGGTAGTGGGAGCGCGCGATGTGCATGAACCACGAGAGGTTCTGCAGCGTGGTCGTATCGTCCAGATGGATGTTCTCTCGCCCGTCGATCAGCGCCATCTCGTTGGTGTCGTATTTGTTGTAGCTGTTGTACGGCAGTGTGCTGAAGTAGCCCGAGGTCGGCTGGCTGTACTGCTGGCCGGTGGGCGTTCCATCCATCGTAATGAGCGGGTTGGCCACCACGGGAATCACCTGCGAACGGTAGCCCGCGCCGTGCGCGTAGTACCCTCCCAACTCAAAGCTGCTCTCGTCGAAGCTCTTGATCGCCTTCGAGAAGACGGCGATGTCCTTGCTTGGATTGGTGAAGCCGTCGGGTGCGGAGCGGAAGTCGTTTCCGCTGTCGACTCCACCCGCCAGCACACCGGACCAGCCGCGATGTACGCCCGTTGTCAGGTTGACGGCGAAGTTCTTCTGGTCGTAGCTGCCATAGGTCAGGGCCAGATCGGCATGTGGCAGAATCGTGGGCTGCACCGGGGTAAACTCGATTCCCCCGCCGATGTTGTTGTACCAGCGGTCCGCCGGATCGCCCGGCCCGTAAGTGACGTTGGTGTTCTGGATCATAAACTGCTCTGGGATCGTGGGCGACTGCCACAGATCGGTCGCGGGATCGACCACCGGCACGCCGTCGAAGGTGATGGCGAGCGCTCCACCGCCGGAGTAGCCGCCGTAGCCGCCCCAGCCCTGGCTGACGCCGTTGACGCCAATGGTGTACTTGGTTGCGCCCGTGTCTCCGTATCCGGTGACGTTGGCGCCCGGCGTCAACGCAATGATCTGCGCCGCGCCGGCCACCGGCGCTGTCGTGTCGATCTGCGCGCGGTCGATCAGATGCAGCGTCTGGTCCGAGTTGAAGATCTCCTCCTGCGTCGGTTGTGCCGTGGCGCCCGCCAGTCCGCCCGAGTTCACCACAACCGATTGATCGACCGATCGCGGCGACAGCGTGATATTGAATGGCAGTCTCTGGCCGGCGGCCAACTGGATCTCCGTGAGCCGGTATGGATCGAAGCCATCCTTCGTTGCAACCAGCGTGTAACTGCCGCCGGCCAGCCCGGTCAGCACAAAGCCGCCGGCCGCATCGCCCGTCCCATGGATCACCGCGCCGGTGGCCGCGTCTGTGAGATAAATGTCCGCGTTCGGTATTGCGGCGCCGGTGGCATCCGTAATGGTGCCTTGAATGCTTGCGTCGTCCGCCGCCCAGGCAGTCGCTACACTTAGAAACACCGCTAAAAATAGAACGAAAAATCTGCGCAAGATAGTGTTCTCCTGTTCGCTGGTGGCGCGTGCTCGCTTCTCAGCAAGAGATCTGGAAATGATGAATGTGGAACAGTCCGAGTATGAGATGGAAAGGGAGAACTTTGATCAATCCCCGGTTACTCGCCGGTTAAGGAAGAATGAATTCCTGCGCCCCCTGCGCGCCGAGCGCTCCGCAAGCTGGGTCTTCGCGCACCGTCCACCAATTGGCGCGGAGAAGATCGAGGTCCCGTTCGTTCCGGTCGCAGTTCCCTGCCGCGCCGCGTGCGCGCCCACCCAGAACCGCATACACCCCGCCCAACGCGCCCTCACAAACCGAAAAGCCTGTCCGGTGGCCCCACCCTCCGTCGCCGATCGCCAGCCCTTTGCACGCGACTGCCGCACAAAACGCAGCCGCCGCCTGCATTGCTGCAAGCGGCGGCTGCGGTCCTCTACCTCTTTCTCGGAGGTGTTACCAATTGACGCGTGCGGCCAACTGGACGTGCCGTGGCGCATAGCCATTGGCCGTACCGGTAATCAGGCCATACGACGAGTTGGCGACAGCGCCGCTCGGAGACGCCCAAACCGTATGGTTGGTCACGTTCGACATGTCCGCCTCAACCTGTAGCGTCCACTGCTGATAGATCGGAAAGAGCCGCTTCAAGCCCATGTCCACATCGTAGTAGCCCATTCCGAAGACGCCGTCTGCCGCAGAGCGGGCTGCGTTTCCCGGAATATACGCCGCTGGGCCTTGGCCAACCGATACCTGCTGCGCCGATGCCGTCCCCGGTACGTTGACCGAGAACGCAGCCGGATTGAAGTGTTGCACCGTGCTGAACTTGTTTGCGCCGTTTGCCGTAATGCCGCCGGTCGGCCTCCCATACGAGCCATTGATGCGCGCCCCCTGGCCCGGAACCACATTCGGCATGCACTGATCCAGAATGGAACTGCCGGCGCAACCGCCACCCGTAAACAGAAGAGGGTATCCGCTGTGGTAGACCCCGATTCCAGAGAGGTTCCAATCGCTCGCCAGCGCGCGAACCAGGAAGTTGTCCCCTCCCATCTTCCCTTTGCCGAAGGGCGACTGATAAACCACCGTTGCCGTCAGGTTCTGCGGCTCGTCGGTCGCGGAGAGGGAACGGTCCAGCCGCGCATTGTCGTAGACGCGCATCGTGCCCACATCGTCGATCGACTTCGAGTAGGTGTAGTTCACCATGAAATCCAGGCCATGCGCCATCCGCTGGTTGAGCGATAGCTCAAGTGCGTTGAACGAGGTGTTCCCGCTGAAGTTCGTGGTATTGTTCATGCCACTGAACTGTGGATATTGAACGTAATATTGATAGACCGAATTGCTGGCAAGATACGACTGTCCGTTGGTATACGGGTTGGGGACTTTGAAGCCCAGCCCGGCCGCCAGCGCCAGGTTCGCCGCCGTCGCTTTTTGAGTTAGAAGTGGGGACGTGCAGGACGTGCCGGAGCACGGCACGGCTATGCCGCTGCTGACGTTGTACCCCGCAAGCGCCGCATAGTTCTCCGTCAGCTTGTTGGTTTGCGTCGGGCTGTTGTACCCGCCCGCGACAAAGTGCCCCTCGCTGCCCACATAGCTCAGCGTCAGCACCATGTTCTGCGTAATCGAGCGCTGTAGACCAACCGTCCAATTGATGAACTCAGGTGTCCGCGATCCAAGGTAGGGGTCGAAGTAAGTCATGGTGGCTGCCGTCTTCGTTCCCAAAGCGGCCGTCTCCCCCGTGCCGTACTCCGCCAGACTGGTTCCCCCGGCGGGCGGCGTCGGTGCAGTGACTAAGCCATTGAAGCCGCAGTTGACGCCGTTCGCCGACCCATTCGTGCACGCCGTGTTGTCCCAGTAGATCGCCGGGTATCCAGTGAAAAGGGATGCGGGGGCCGCTGCCGTTGGAGTCAGGCCAAGAGTCGAGGGAGAGCCGGACTGGCTTCCGCTCGTCCAGTTTCCACGCGCAAACGCCATATCGTAGCTGGCACGGATCACCGTCTTCGGATCCACCGAATAGGCTAGGCCGAGACGGGGCGCGATGTTCCTCCAGAAGACGGGCGAGGGCGACCTGCTGTTGCTATACAGGGCCGGATCGCCGTTGCCGGCAAACTGTAGGGTCCCCATGTTCCCCGTGACCGAATTGACACCTCTCGGGTTGAAGAAGGTGAACAGGTTGTGCGCCTCCTGCACCGGGGGGAAGATGTCCCAACGTAGCCCGATATTCAACGTTAACTTGTCGTTCACTTTGTAGTCGTCCTGGCCCCAGAAGGACGGGTCCCGCCAGCGCGTTCCCAGCCCAGGCACGAACGGGTCTTCGACGCTCGCCGAACTTGCCGCGCCCAAGACATAACTCGCAACGGAGGAGCCGGTCGAGCCATTCAGCGCCGTTCCAATGCCCGGAGTCGCCGTGCTCTGCGATGTGAACGCTGCCGTCTGGTTCGAGGAGAACGTATAGTTCATCGGCCCGGTCGGCCCCAGCGCGCTGTAATAGTTGTACTGGGTATCGACAAACTGGCCGCCAAACGTGAAGTTGTGCTTGCCGATCTGCCACTGCAAGTTGTCCGTTGTCGTATAGGTGTTGTTGATCTTCGAGTTCCACGCATAGCCCGCCTGTTTGGCCGGTGAGTCCTGGCCACCGCTGAAGTTGATCTCCGGGAACCCGCCAGACGCCTGGCCCGCGGGCGTGTTGACCAGCCCTAGGCTTGCGGCATTATAGATGGGTGCATCGTTCGGCGTCACTGAAACACTCGAATAGCGCCCAAACCCGAAGGCAGCCTGGTTCACCACATGCGGGTTGATGGTGTAGGTGTCTTTCAGGATGTCGACGTTGGTATCGGGATGGTACGACTGGGACGTATTGAATGGCGGCCCAAGCTGTTTAGTGCCAGACGAATTGGGCCCAGTGCTTGCCTGCCGTCCGAAGGCGACGATGAGCGCAATCTGGTTCTTCGCGCTCTCGTTGTAGTCGAGGCGGTTTGTGTCGTACCAGTTCGACAGACCGGTGGGCGTCCCATAGTTGATGTTGCCCGTATATGCGCCCTGGTCGGTGAGTTGCTCAAACGGCACATAAAACTGGTTGATGTACGCGGCCGCCTGCGAGATGCGGCTGCCTGAGATCACGTCGAACGTGGGAACACCGTTCTTCAGCCCGTCGAACTGCGGTCGCGTGCAGGGACTGGTCGCGGTACCGGTGCAGTTGTTCGTCTGCCGGGACAGATCGTACACATGATATCCAGGGTTCGCCGCGGCGTATCCGGTGAAGTCGGCGTAGCCCAGCTGTGTCCCGTTCACGTTCATGCCCAGCATCGCCGCCGTCGGGATGGTCTGCGCAGAATAGACCGCCCCGTTCTGGTTGCGGTACTGGCCGTAGTTGATGAACAGAAACAGCTTGTCCTTGATGATCGGCCCGCTCAGGTCGAGGCCGAACTCGTTCTGGATCTCCTTCGGCTTGATGCCGCCCGGCACCAGTACGCCCGTTGCATTCAGCGTGGGCACCTTGTTGGTGAAGTTCCACGCATCCAGCACGGTGTTCCGCAGGTACTCGTACAGCGAGCCGTGGATTGTATTTCCGCCCGTCTTCACCGAGAAGTTCTCAACGCCCTGCCCGGCATACTGCGCGGAGTAGCCCGCCGTCTGCACCTGGAACTGGTTCACCGCATCCACGCTGATGGCCGTCCAGGTGAAGCGCGGGTCGCCAACCTGGTCCGCTGTAGGCAGGTCCACGCCCTCGATGTAGATGTCCGAGACGCCCCCCTTCGGCCCGCTGCCATTGATAATGCCGGAGTTGTCGGTGCTGTTGTTGGAGGTGTAGTTGGCCTGTACGCCCGGCATCAGGTACTCGAAGTCCGTCGAGCGCCGCTGGTCGTTGTTGTTGCCCTGCCCCATCATCAGCGGCAGGTTGGAGTACATCTCATTGTCCATCACTCCGCCGAGTGTCGCGTCCGTGGTCGAAAGCATCGGAGGCGCCGAACTGACCGTCACCGTCTCGCTCTCTCGGCCAACCGTCAGCTTCACGTTCACGCTGACCGTCGACAACGCGTCCACCGTGATGTTCTGCTGCGTGAACCCCTCGAACCCCTGCGCGGTCACCGTGACCATATAGATCCCGGGGATCAGCGGCGTAATGTTGTAATCGCCTGCGTCGGTCGAAACGCGCTCCGTCGATACGGCCGTATTCACGTTCGTCGCTGTCACCTTCGCACCGGGGACAACCGCCCCGCTGGTGTCCTGTACCGTGCCGGAGATGGCCCCCGTACCGGAAAGTTGTGCGCGCGCTACGCCGCCAGATACTCTACTGACGGCCAAAAGAACTGCTAGAAAGTTGGCACTATACTTCACCAATACTGCTCTCCATAGGTGCTTGCAAGTTTTGCCAGACATAGATTGGATCCTCTCCAGAGTGCAATACAGCCGGATCGACGCAGACCCACAGATTCGCCCGCCGGTGCAGTCGTGAATCGACCCACTCCAGAAGCGCATAACGAAGGCTGCTTTGAATGCAGGGGGAAGATTTACCCTGAAGATCGCCTTTGTCAAGCAATTTCGTGAAAATCTCGTAAAAAACTTTCACTGAACTCTGTCTTTGCAGGTCTACGGTCGCGAATCGGCCCCGAATTGTAGGTGGCCCCTCCCACCTCAACCGTCCTCATTCATCCTGAAATCCACGCCAGTCCCCGCAGGTCCCTACTGCGCCGCCTGCGCGTCCAGCCAGCGCCGCAGCTCCGGCTCCTGCGCCGCACGCAGACGAATGCAGTCGTCGATGCTGTCCAGCGACTTCGCCAGCGTCCGCTGCGCCGATGCCACCGGGTGCACCGCAAAAAAGCGCGCCACCTCGTCCCGCCGCTCCACCGTGCAGAACGCGCCCGTCGCCGCCACGATCCGCGCCCCGGAGTTCTCCGTCGCCCTGCGCGCAATCTCCGTCCAGTGCGCCTGCACGAACGCCCACGCTGCATCCTGCGTCGCGCGCCGTTCAAGCAGCAGGGCGATCAGTATCCAACTGTCCTGGTTGCGCACCTTGTCCGACACCGCGTACTCCAGCGTCCGCTCCACCAGCGCCGGCGTCTGAAACCGCGTCAACATGCGCAGCGCATCTTCCTTCATGTCCGGGGCGGTCGCCGTCTGCGCCAGGCCCATCATCTTCTCGTACATTGCAGCATCGCCCTTCGCCGCGCTCAGCGACACCGCCGCATCCATCACCGCCGCGTCCGTCGGCTTCTTCCCCGCAAACAGAGCGGACGTCTCGATCGAGGCCTGCGTCAGCACCGCCGGGTCGCCTGCTCGTCCCAGCGCCTCGAAGAGCACCTCGCGCAGGTCCTCGCGGTCGTCCGTCTCGTGCCACCGAGGCCCGCCCAGCGACGCATACACTCCGCCAAACTCCCGCCGCACCACCGCATCCAGCCGCTCGCGGTCGGCATCCGTCGCAATCCGCGCCTCGATCGTCTCCACCTTTTCCAGCGCGCTCTCCAGCACCGTCGCGTTCGGGTCCTGCTTCACGGCCAACGTCAGATCCAGAAACTCGCCTACCGTTCCCTCACCCGCCTGCATTAAAGCCCACCGATCGCCCAGCAGTCCGATCCGCTCCGGCGGCGTCAACCCCGTCTCCGCATTCGTCACGATCGCCTTCAACTCCGACGGCGCATACTCCGTCCGGTAGTATCCCTTGTCGCCCGCGTTCGCGAAGAAGAAGCGCGCTCCCGCGCTCCCGCGCAGTATCCGCGTCTCCGGCGTCAGCAGTTGGCAGGCCGCGCCCGCGATGCACACCGGAACCGTCCACGCCTCGCCCGCTGCTCCAACCCCCGCAGCCTCCTTCGACGGCCCGGCCAGATAGAACCTTCTCTGCGCCGCCGCAACCTCTGTCCCCGCCTGCTCCCCAAACGTCACCAACGGCACCCCCGGCTGCGCCACAAAGCTCTGCATCGCCTTGTCCACCGGCAGCCCGCTCGCCCGCGTCTCGGCGTTCCAGAAGTCCTCCGCCGTCGCATTCCCATACTTGTGCGCCGCCAGATACGCCTGCACGCCCTTGCGAAACGTCTCCTCGCCTACCCAGTTCTCCACCATCGCGATCACAGCGCCCGCCTTGTCGTACGCAATGTCGTCGAACATCTCCTCTATCTCCGCCGGCGTCTCCGCGCGCGCGCGGATCGTCCGCGTCGTCCGCCCCGCATCTTCATCCATCGTGCGGTTCATCTCCACCGCCGCGTCCTGCTCGAACCTCCACTTGGGATGCTCCCTGGCCGCCTCCTTCGTCTCCATCCACGTCGCAAACCCCTCGTTCAGCCACAGATTGTCCCACCACATCGGCGTCACCAGGTCTCCAAACCACAGGTGCGCCATCTCGTGCGCCACCGTCTCCACCACTTCCTTCTTCGCCCCCAACGCTCCGTCCTTCTTCGCCACCAGCAGATCCGTCTCGCGGAACGTGATGCACCCGTAGTTCTCCATCGCACCCGCCTCGAAGTCCGGCACCGCCACCAGATCCAGCTTCGCCAGCGGATACTTGATCCCGAAGTAATTGTTGTAGTCGTGCAGCGTGCGCTTCGCCGCGTCCAGCGCAAACCGCGTCAGCTTCACCTTGTCCGGCGTCGCGCACACACGGACCGGGACCCCATCCGACTTCCCTGCCGTACACTTGAAGTCCCCCACCAGCCACGCCACCAGATACGTCGACATGCGCGGCGTCGTCGCAAACGCCACCATATGCTTGCCCACCCCAGGCCCAGCCGTGTCCGACACAACCTCCATGTTCGAGATCGCCGTGTCTCCCGCATCCACCACCAGCGTCACCGCGAACGTCGCCTTCATCGCCGGCTCGTCGAAGCTCGGAAACGCGCGCCGCGCGTCGGTCGATTCGAACTGCGTCACTCCATACCGCCTCGCCTTCGTCTGCGATAGATAAAACCCCCGCAGCTTGTCGTTCAGGGTCCCCTTGTATGCAATCTCCAGCCGGGCCCGCCCCGCCGGCAGCGCCCGCGCAAACGTGAATGTCGCCTGCTCCTTCGCCGCATCCAGCGTCACCTCCGCCGTCTGCCCGTCGCCCGCTTCTTGGTCTGCGCCATGCTCTCCTTGCTTGTCACTCGGAGCAAGTTCTTGTTTGTCATTCTGAGCGGAGCGAAGAATCCCCGCATTTGTACTCGTCCCGTCCGTCCCCCCTTGCGCCCGCACCGACACAAACTCGATCTCCGCCGCATTCAGCGTAATCGCCCGCGTCGGTGCATCCAGCACCACATCGATCGTCTCGCTCCCCGTAAACGTCGCCGTCTTCAGGTCCGGCACAATCGTCAGCGAGTAGTGCTCCGGTCGAACCCCGCCCGGAAGCCGTTGGGCCTCGACTCGCCGCGCTGCAATCCCCGCCAACCCCACCGCCACGCCCGCCAACGCCAACCCACGCCAGATCCCCATCGCACTCCTGTCCACCGCAACTGCTCCCACCAGACTAAATCCCCATGCCAACCGGCTTCCAATCCATTGCTCTCTCGTCGCAGTAAATGGTCTGTCGCGAGGGATGCAGTGCCCCGTCCGTCCTCTCTAAAATTAATTCAACCAACCGGTTGACAAATAAAACGCGCCCCTCTATATTCAACCATATGGTTGAACAGCGCACCGCCGCACTCGACTCCGTCTTCCACGCGCTGGCCGACGCAACCCGCCGTTCCATCCTGCGCGAGATCACGCGACGCGAGCGGACGGTCGGCGAGCTGGCCCAGCCCTACAACATGTCGCTGGCCGCCGTCTCCAAGCATCTCGACGTACTGGAGCGCGCCTCTCTCATCGAACGGGAGCGGCGTGGAACCAGTCGCATGGTTCGTCTCAATCCCAAACCCCTGCGGGCAGCGCAAGACTGGCTCGCCTACTACGAAGCCTTTTGGAGCAGCACGCTCGACCGCCTCCAGATGCACCTCGAATCGACCCAGCCGTCGGGCCAGACTGCGAAGAAAAAGGAGAAATAATATGCCACCTCTCGAATCCATCCCGTCGAAAACTGTCCCGACCTTCATGCTCTCGCAAAGCCGCGTCATTCGCGCGCCCCGCTCTCGCGTCTACGAGGCCTGGACCAACCCCGAGATTCTCAAGCAGTGGTTTGGCCCAGTCAACACGTACTGCCCCGAGGCCACGCTCGACGTCCGCGTCGGCGGCGCCTATCGCATCGCGGTGATCTCCACCCCCGAGTCCGCCGCATCCGCCGCCACCGCCGAGTCCGAGCAGCGCCGCGCCACCGCCGTCGGCTCCTACACAATGATCGTCCCCGACACGCTGCTCCAGTTCACCTGGTCGCCCAACTGGAACCCCGGCGAGCAGTCCATCGTCACCATCACCTTCAAGGAGGTCGAAGGAGGCACCGAACTCACCCTCGTCCACGAGAACTTCAACACGCAAGAGTCTCGCGATGGACACTACAAGGGATGGGCCGGTTCCTTCGACAAGCTCGTCCGTACCCTCGAATCGTAAAAACAGCATTCCGGTGGGCCCCACTCATCGCAGTCCTATCGCGATGGGTGGGGC
Source organism: Acidobacteriota bacterium (assembly GCA_021851465.1). Classification (GTDB taxonomy): domain Bacteria; phylum Acidobacteriota; class Terriglobia; order Terriglobales; family Acidobacteriaceae; genus Edaphobacter. The sequence goes on along the minus strand of JAJZDL010000023.1, from coordinate 1,069 downwards.
CTTCGTGCTTGTCCTGAGTCGCCTGAACGCCCAGAGACCGTATCGATTCAACCGCTGGCGATTGGCCCTATGTCTCTCCCTCAGCCACGCGCCGTCGCCGCCCGCGCCGATTGCCCCGTAATCTCCGCCACGCGCGCCTCCGCATACGCAGCCGCGCCCAGCAGAGCGCACCTCTCGTCCAGAATCACGCGCACCGGAATCGCCTCCAGCAACGGCGAGAGCCGTCCTTTGTCCAGAAACGCCTGCATGAACCGGCCCGCCTGCAGCGTCTTCAAAATCTTCGGCGCAATCCCGCCGCCCAGATAGATTCCGCCCAGCGCCAGCACCTTCAGCGCGATGTTGCCCGCCTCCGCGCCGTATGCCGACGCAAACGTCTGCATCGTCTCATGGCAGATCTCGCTCGATCCGTCCTCCGCGCACGCGCCGATCACGGCGTTCGGGTCCTCCGCCGCCATCCGCTCGCGCAGCCACGCCGGTTCGTCCATCTTCTCCACGTCGCGCAGATACGCATAGATGTTCTCGATCCCCATGCCGGAGACGACACGCTCCCAGCTCACATGCCCGCCCAGCCTCCGCCGCAGGTGCTCCAGCAGCGCGAGCTCGCGCTGCGTGCGCGCACCAAAGTCGCAGTGCCCGCCCTCCGACGCAACCGGACGGTGAGTCTTCCCGTCCCAGATCAGCAGCGCCTCGCCCAGCCCCGTCCCCGCCGCAATCAACCCGCGATGTCCCACCGCCGCCGCATCGCCCGCATGCAGAGGCACCACGCTCTCCGCCGCAAGCTCTCGAATGCCGTACCCATTTGCCTCGAGGTCGTTGATGAGAAAGACGTGCTCGATTGAGAGCGACCGTTCCAACGCGCGCGCATCCAGCGTCCACGAAAGGTTGGTCGGCTTCAGCCGCCCATCGCGCACCGGCCCCGGACAGCCAAAGCACGCCGCAACAATCTGCTCCCGATCACCCACCGCGAGGAACCGCCCCACCGTCGCGTCCAGCGTCGCAAACTCATGCGCTGCAAATCTCTCGTCGCGAACCGCCTTCAGCCGCCCGCCATCGAAGCCGTACAGCGCCA
>JAJZDL010000244.1 GCA_021851465.1 Acidobacteriota bacterium | reverse complement strand
AGGGCGCAGGCCTTCTGGTTCAGCTCGCGGCGCGCGATCAAGCAGGGTGCCTTCGTGCATGGGGAGAGCGTGTTCTTTGTTCCGCGCGAGGGCGCGAAGGCGGAGCCGGTTCTGCCGGTGGCGGAGATCCCGCTGAAGGGCGCGCACAACGTGGAGAACGTCCTAGCGGCGGTCTGCGCGGCGCGGTTGGGCGGGGTTTCGGCGGAGTCGATTCGCGGCTCGGTTGCCAGCTTCAGGGCAGTTGAGCACCGGCTGGAGCATGTGGCCACGGTGGGCGGCGTCGCTTTCTACAACGACTCCAAGGCGACCAACGTGGATGCGACGAAGAAGGCGCTAGAGGCTTTCGCCGGCGGCGTGCATCTGATCCTTGGCGGCAAGGACAAAAACTCGGACTATACGGAGCTGGCCGATTTGATCCGGGCGCGCGTCAAAACTGTTTACACAATTGGTTCGGCAGCGGAGAAGATTGAGCGGCAGTTGGCGGGAGTCGTCAAGATAGTCTCAGCGGGAACGCTGGACGCGGCAGTGCTGGAGGCCGCGCGCTGTGCCGTCGCCGGGGACGCGGTGCTGCTTGCGCCAGCCTGCTCCAGCTTCGACCAGTTTATGAGCTATGAGCATCGTGGGCGCGTGTTCAAGGAGTTGGTGAGTGGGTTGGCGGCTTTGGCCGGCGGTTAGGCGAAGGAGGCGCAAGCAACGACAAGGGCGAATTCGGGGATTCTTCGCTCCGCTCAGAATGACAAGCGAAGGATGCGATGAGACGCAGAGGTTGACGGAGAAGCGGGCGGCATGGCGAAGCGGGTAGGGGTCGATAAATGGCTGTTCGGGACTGTGCTGTTGCTGGTGCTCTTCGGGCTGGTAACGGTCTTTTCCGCATCGGCTGTGATGTCGCAGGCGGAATCGGGATCGCCGTACCGCTATGTCGCCAAGCAGGGGATGTACGCGCTCTTTGGAATGATTGCGCTTTTTGTGCTGATGCGCGTGGACTACCGGCGCTACAACAACTATCTGGTGGTGGTCTCCGCGATCGCTACAACGACGATCCTGCTGATGGGCGTCTTCGCCATGCCCGCATTGAACCATACGCACCGCTGGTTCCGCCTGGGAAGTTTTTTTACCTTTCAACCATCGGAGCTGGCAAAGCCGGTGCTGGTGCTCTTTCTGGCGTACTTTCTACAGACGCGCATCCACATGATGGACGACTGGAAGGGAACGATCCTGCGCGCGGTCCTGCCTCCGCTGGTCTTCATCGGGTTGATCCTGAAGGAGCCGGACCTGGGCACGGCGCTGGTCTGCGCGGGCGTTGCGATGGCGATGTTGTATCTGGCCGGGATGCAGATGAAGTGGTTCGGCGTCGGCCTGCTTGCGTCCTCGCCGGTGCTCTACTACATGCTGTGGATGGTGCCCTTTCGGCGCGCTCGGATGGAGATATTCTTCCATCCCGAGTTGGATCCGCTGGGCAAGGGCTTCCACATTACGCAGTCGTTGATCGCTGTGGGCACGGGTGGACTGACCGGGCTGGGCCTGATGGAGGGCAAGCAGAAGCTGTACTTTCTGCCTGAGGCGTGGACCGATTTCATCTTTGCCAATATTGCGGAAGAGCTGGGGCTGCTGGGCGCGCTGATGCTGGTTGGACTGTTCTGCTTCCTTGGCTATCGCGGGCTGCGGGCCGCGTTTCTTTCGACCGACCCGTTTGCGCGGTTTCTTGCGTTTGGGCTGACCTCCGCGGTCCTGATCCAGGCCTTCTTCAATATCAGCGTGGCGATTGCATTGGTCCCCACTAAGGGGATCACGCTACCGTTCATCTCCTTCGGCGGGACCTCGCTCTTTTTTACCCTGGCCGGCATGGGCGTGTTGTTGAACATTACGCGCGAGATCGACTGATGCAGAAAATAAGGAACAGGGAACGAGGAACAGCCAACTCGCTGCGTGTCCTGATTGCAGGCGGAGGCACCGGCGGTCATGTGATTCCGGCGCTGGCGATTGCGCGCGAGCTGCGCGATGCGCACAACGCCGAGGTGCGCTTTGTCGGCACGGCGCGCGGGTTGGAGTCCCGGTTGGTGCCGGAGGCTGGCTTTCCGCTGGATCTGGTGCGATCGGGCCAGTTGAAGAACGTCAGCGTGGCAACGCGACTGCGAACGACAATCGATCTGCCGCTGGGCGTGGTGGAGTGTATGCACCTGCTGCGCGAGTTTCGCCCGCACGCGGTCGTCGGCGTGGGCGGCTACGCGAGCGGGCCGGGAATGCTGGCCGCGCTTGTGCTGCGCGTGCCGACGCTGGCCTTCGAGCCGAACGCGGTGCCGGGGCTGGCCAACCGGCTGGTGGGGCGATGGGTCGCCGCCGCTGCGGTGAACTTCACGCAGAGCCAGAGTTATTTCAGGAATGTGCGCGTGACCGGCATTCCAGTGCGCGCCGATTTTTTTTCGATTGCGCCAAAGGTTGCGAGCACGCCACCGCGGCTTCTTGTATTCGGTGGCAGCCAAGGTGCGCGGGTCTTCAATGAGGCGATGCCGCGGACCGCGCGACGGCTGCTCGACCAGTTTGGCTCTCTGGAGATCGTTCATCAGACGGGCGCGCGAGCGGCGGAGGAGACGGTGCAGGCTTACGCACGGGCCGGCATGGCTGGGGAGCAGGATGCGGGACGACTCCGCGTGCAGGCATACCTGGATCGAATGCCGGACGAGTTTGCGGCGGCGGACCTGATTCTATGCCGCAGCGGCGCAAGTACCATGGCGGAGCTTGGCGCAGCGGGCAGGGCGTCGTTGCTGGTACCGTTTGCGCTGGCCGCCGACGACCATCAGCGCAGAAACGCGGAGGCATTTTGCGCGGCTGGCGCGGCGCGAATGTTGACCGAGGCGCAGTTGGCTGACGCCGACAGGCTGCTGGATGAACTTGTACGTCTGCTTGTTGCTCCCGAGGAGTTGCGCGCGATGGGCGAGCGCGCCCGCTCGCTGGCACGGCCGGATGCGGCGCGACAGATCGCAACGATGGTAGTGGACCTGGCACGAAGTGCTTGAAACGGGTTGCAGCGGAGAGTTGCAGGTTGCTGAGGATGCAGGCGCCGTTCGACATCGAGGGGGTAAAAGCAAGGGCCGAGGTTTGTTTCCCTCAGCCCTTGCAAACTAGACGCGTCCATTCTATTGCCTAACGGCGCCCACCGCCTCCACCACCGCCACGGAACCCACCGCCTCCACCACCGCCAC
>JAJZDL010000243.1 GCA_021851465.1 Acidobacteriota bacterium | reverse complement strand
CGGCAGCTCGCGAATATAGCCGTAATTGTCGTCCGTCCAGCCCAGCGTCACATCGTCGGGCACCTTCATTCCCACGCGATACAGATCGAGCGACTCCTTGTAGAGCCAGATGACCTGGGGAACCTTTGCCACATCGGGATTGACGTCTTTGGCCAGCAGTGCGCGCTGCTCCGCCATCGCGTCTTCGACCAGCTTCGCCTTGACCTGCGGCGATCCGGTCGCCTCCAGCCCCGAATCATGCACCCCGCGCAGACCCACCGTGTAGAAGTTTTCGTACTTGCCGTTCACCTGAAGCCGTTTGTCCCAGTAGGCATTCATTGCGTCGGCGTTCTTCTGGTAGTTCCACGGGCCGTCGCCCTTGGGCGGCGCGGCCTCGTTCCACTCGCCCACGTTGTTGCGCAGCAGCGCCTCGGAGTGCGAGCTGCCCATCACGATGCCCCACTTGTCGGCAAGCTGCGCGTTCTCCGGCACGGCGTTGAACGGCAGCGAGCCTGGATGCATCGCCGGCCACAGTGAATTCGCATGGAGCCGCAGCAGCAGCTCGAAGATGCGCTCGTAGGTGTGCGGCCCAATATTCCCGTGGCCGTTGTCCACCGTCGGATCCATCTTCTTCGCCGCCCACGGTCTCAGTCCCCAGTCCTCATCGTTGAGGAAGATGCCGCGGTACTGCACCGATGGCTCAGCCTGCACATGCGCACCGCCGCGTAAATACACCGCCGCGTGGTGTGCCACCGGAACGTCCGCCCACCAGACCCACGGCGAGACGCCCATCTGCCGCGAGAGCGTAAAGAGCGCATACGCCGCGCCACGCCGGTCGCTGCCCGCAATCGCCAGCGCGCGCCGCACCCCCGGCAGTGGCGAATCGACCACCTCCGTCACCGCCGCCTCCCACTTGCCCGCAACGCCGCCTGCATCCACCTTCTTCGCCAAGACCAGACGATCGATCTCCGGCGACTGGCCCAACACACCCACCAATATCAACTCCGACGGAAGCGGCGCAGCAAGCGAACTCAACAGCCGCGGCTTCACGCCCGTCACCTGCGCCACATCTGCGGCAAAGGTCTCCGCCGCCACGCGGACTGTCTCGGGATTGCCCGGCGCAACGTAGATCGCCGCCGCGCGCCCGTTCGCAACAATGGGAAACTCACCCATGCTGGCGGGCTGGTCCAGATCGACCAGCTTCGCAGCACTAAAGGATTGCGCACGGCAGACCACCGCCGAGAGAAGGGCGCAGGCCGCAAGCGCAACAAATCGAAGGGGTGCAGATCGGCGTTGAAGAAGCATCGGTGGCCTTTCGCGCCGCCATCGAGCGGCGTTATTTGACCCTTGAACCATAGCGCAGCCGCAAAGGCCCCGGCAAGTAGAAGCAGGGCAGTCGCACGAATGTGAAAACAGGGCTGCCCATCAGTGGACGACAAATCAGCGAAGAACCAGTATTGATGCCGGCCTTCGGATGGTGCTGGATCTTTTGGGTGAAGAGATGGTGGACGCGGTAGGAATCGAACCTACAACCTGTCGATTAAGAGTCGAATGCTCTGCCAGTTGAGCTACGCGTCCGCTTTTGTTGCGGCCCTATTGGGTGAGGGCGATGCTGCGATGCGGCCTGCTTCTCCAGCCGCGCACACGCATCCGCCTTGAAAAGGATAGCACACGCGAGCGGGAAAGATGTCCTCTCATCTTGCGTTCCGCAATCCGTTCAGTCGATGAAATCGATCTCCGTCTTCATAGGGATGATGCCGCGCTCGAAGCCCATAGCAAGTAGTTTGCGGATGGCAGTGCGCCCGTCGTCCCCGTAGTTCAGCGTGCGCTCGTTGACGTACATGCCGACGAACTTGTCTGCCAACGCGGGATCCAGGTCGCGGGCAAACTGCATGGCGTAGGAGAGTGCCTCGTCGCGGTGGTCGAGAGCGTGCTGGATGCTGTCGCGCAACGCGCCCGTCGCGATGCGCATGACGTCGTTCCCCAATGTCCGGCGGATTGCGTTGCCGCCCAGAGGGAGGGGAAGCCCCGTCTGCTCGCGCCACCATAGGCCGAGATCCAGCGCCTTGGCCAGGCCATTGTTGCCGTAGGTGAGCTGGCCCTCGTGAATGATGAGGCCCGCGTCGAACTCGCCCGCAACGACTGCGGGGATGATCTTGTCGAAGGGGACGGTAACGGTTTCAATCTCCGGGCAGAAGAGTTTGAGCGTCAGGTATGCGGTGGTCAGCGTACCGGGGACCGCGATGCGCGTCTTCTTGATCTCGTCGAGCGAGAGCTTGCGCGGAGAGACCACCATCGGCCCGTACCCCTCGCCGACCGAGCCGCCGCAGGCCATCAGCGTATACGCCTCCTGCATGTACGGATAGGCGTGGAAGCTGATCGCCGTCACATCGTAGAAGGGGTCGTGGATCGCCCGCTGGTTGAGCGTCTCGATGTCGGTCAGCGTATGGGTGAACTTGAAGCCGGGGACGCGCACCTTGTTGGTGGCCAGCCCGTAGAACATGAACGCATCGTCGGAGTCGGGGCTGTGGGCAATCTTGATTTCCTGGGCGGCGGCGCTTGTGTCTGTCATATTGTGGCTTTCCTCGGCAGAGTGGGTCAGTGGTTGGGAGAGAGAGATGTTACCCGCCGGATTGATCCTTCGGGGCTTGTAAACCCTCACAGCTTCATCCATGTCGATGACGGCGGATTCGACTGGGGGAGCGCTGCGGGCCGAACAGCCCCGCTGCAGTTGTCAAACCGTCCATACCAGAATACCAAGCGACGCGGAGTTGTGCGCCGGCCGCGCGAACGCAGCGATAGATTCCGGCGACATACGCTTCGCGGCCCCCGCCGCGGCGGTGTTGGAGTGGAGCGGGCAGCCACATCCGCGCTCAACCGCCAGGCTGCGGACAGGAGACCAGACCGTTCGCGGCGGGCTCAGGCTGGGCAATCGCGGGAATCGAGCGGTGCTTCGTTCGTCTATCTCTGCGTCTTGCGGGATGGCCAGGCTTGCATTCTTTGCATTGGCGTTCGATTCATTGAGATGGCGCTTGGCGTTTGTGGGTTAACTGGTTGGTTCCCCCTGGAGTACCCCCCCCTCTCCCCCCTGGTGGGTATTTGGGCGTAAGTTGATTCGATTCATGCGATTGCGGGTGGTATGTGTCCGCAAAAATTAGATTCCAGTGGATTTACGGCTAAATATTAGACTCTATTGTACTTATGAGGCATGATTCGGTTCTCTTTGGTTCTCCAGCGTCGATTCGGTGCAAATTGATGCTGGTGTCCTGAGTCTGAAGGTCGTATAGGTCGGGCCTTCAGCCCTCTGGTTTGGGGTG
>JAJZDL010000242.1 GCA_021851465.1 Acidobacteriota bacterium | reverse complement strand
GCCGTGCAGAGCCAGGGCAAACGCATTGGAAGATCTTTCAGGGGCAAAGAGGCTCGATCCCTGAGCTGTTCATTGCGCCTCCATCCCTCCCTTTATCTTCGCACTCACGCCACGGCCGCCCGCTTAGGCGGACGGACATCCTTGTCGTCCGAAGCCGCGACTGGTGATATGCTTTCGCCATTCCACAATCAGGATCTTTATGGCTTGTATAGTTTCTCGCCTTGTCGTTGCCGGATTGGCCTTGTCCGCTGCGCTGCATACGTTCACAGCGTATGATGCTGCCGCTGCGCAGCCCGCACCCAACGCGGGGACGCAGGCCGTTGCCGTCCCACCGAATGCATCGACCGGTTGCGCCGCGCCACCCGCGGTGCTCAAGCTGACACAGCCCAACATCTTCAGCGAACAGCAGGAGCAGTGGCTGGGCGACGCCATGGCGGACATGATCGAGCGGGACTACAAGCCTGTGCAGGACCCGGTGCAGAATGCCTATCTCGCGCGCATTACAAGACGGCTTCTGGCGGTGCTGCCGCCGACCACCATCCAATTTCGAGTGATGCTGGTGGACTCATCGGAGGTGAATGGGTTCTCGCTCGCGGGTGGGCGCGTGTATGTGACGCGCAAGCTGATCGCCAATGCGAAGAACGAGGACGAGGTGGCGTCGGTGATCGGCCACGAGATGGGGCACATTCTGTCGCACCAGTTTGCCATCGAGACGACGGCGGACATGCAGCGGTTGCTGGGCGTGACCAGCGTCGGCGACAAGGCGGACATCTATGCCAAGTTTCAGCGTCTGGTGGACGCGCGGATGACGGACAAGCACCCTGGGCCGGGCGGCGACAGCGACGAGAAGCAGAACGAGGCAGATACGGTTTCGGTGTATGCCACGGCGGCGGCGGGCTATCGGCCGCAGGCTTACGCGGAGTTCTGGAACCGGATGTTCTTTGTCGATGGAAAGGTGGGCGGGAAGCTCTCAGACTTTTTCGGAACAACCAAGCCGGAAGAGAAGCGGCTACGGGCGATCGAGAAACTGATCAGCGCATTGCCGCGGGGATGCGGCGCGACGGAGAACAGCGACACTCCCGAGTTCCAACAATGGCAGGCACTGGTGGTGGCCAACCAGGCCGTGACCGTGGCAGCCAATGTAAAGCCGGTGGCGGAGGTCGAATTGACGCCCCCGCTGCGCATGGGACTGGAGCGGTTGCGCTACAGCCGCGACGGGAAGTACATTCTGGCGCAGGACGAGAGCTCGATCTTCGTTCTCACTCGCGAGCCGTTCAGCCAGCTTTTTCGCATCGACGCGGAGAAGGCGCTGCCGGCGGAGTTCAGCCCGGACTCCGAGCGCATTGTCTTCCACACAGCCGGCCTACATACTGAGGATTGGAGCGTGAAGGAACAGAAGCTGATCGCCGCGCACGAACTGGTCAGCAAGCAGGATTGCGTACAGACGAAGCTCTCTCCCGATGGCCGGACACTCTTCTGTTTTTCGCTCCGCGAGGAGGACGCTCCGGTGCTGGATCTTACTCTGCTCGATGTTGCCAACGGGCAGGCCGTTTTTCAGAAGAAAGGCGTCTATGCGTTCAACGACTACGGGTTCGCCGTGCTCTACCTCTCGAAGCTGTACGACATTCCCGCAGACATTGTCGCGTCGAGCCTCTCGGCGGACGGCAACGTTCTTCTGTTGGGCGCATCTACTTACAAAATCGCGTTCGACCTCCGCACGCGCTCTCTCTTACAGCTTGGATGGGGGATAAACAGCAACATTAGCGGGGCCTATGCGTTTGTGGGCAACGACAAGATCGCCGGTGTTGCGAACTATACCAAAGATTCCGGCATCTTCAGTTTTCCCGAGGGCAAGCTGCTACAACCGGCCCCCTTCGCTGTGACTAATTTGGAGTCCATCGCCCATGGAGAGTATGTCCTCAGCCGCAATGTCGGAGACTACGCGGTGGGACTGGTCGACACTTCGACGGGCAAGTTCATCCTGGCATCGAAGGCACCTTCGATGGACGTCTACGACGGTGTGCTGCTGAACGAGAATGCGGATGGCAGCGTTGTGTTGCACAAGATCGGGGAGGGGAGCGCAAACGACCGATCGACGATGCTTCCGCTCAGCCCGCTGGCCCCTTCGGCACACAGCGTTATCTCGGTCGACGGCCGGTTTCTGGCCATCAACACGCGCACGCGCGGCGGCGTCTGGGACCTGGAAACCGGCGAGCGGGTGCTGCTTGCGAACCACTTCAACTCCGCCATCTTCGCGCCGGACGATTCCTTGTACATCGATTTTCCCAAGCTCGGCAAGCAGGACCGCGCGATGGTCCACTTCAACTTCATGCCCTTCTCCGCAACACCCCTCACCTACAAGATGGACGACACCATGTATCTGGTCCATGGCATGTTGCAGGAATGGAAGCCCGCAGGCAATGGCAAGAAGGGGGTCGAGCTGATTGTGCATGATGTGAAGGACAACTCCATTCTGTGGCGGCGCACATACGATTCCGGCATTCCGGCGCATGCGTACAACTTCGTTCCGGGAGAGACGATCTTTGCATTCCCTCTTAAATCCAACTTCGCCAAGGGCCTGCTGAAGGGCAATGCGACGCTTGCAGCGCAGGCCGCCGCCGTCAAGGACCGGGACGCAGCCGGAGTGTTCCAGGTGATCGACGACCGCACCGGCAACGTTCTCCATGAGCTGGTCCTGGAGGTCCCGATCAACTACGACGGACTCGGCGGTATCAACGTGGTGGGGGACTCGCTGTACCTGACCAGCGCGGACAACCGCACGATGGTGTACTCCGCGACGACCGGAGCGCAGGTCCGCCAGGCCTTCGGCAATGTGATTGCAGTGGACTCCGCCAGCGGGCGCGTCTGCACCCTCAACCGGAGGGACGAGGCCAGCGTCTATGACGCCGCGGGGCAGGAACTGGCGCACTTCAGCATGGGCAGGGCCATCCTCTTCGCGGCATTCAAGGACAACGAAGAGGGCCACGCGAACCGGCTTATACTGCTGACTGCGGACCAGAAGGTGCGAACGATGGAGATTGCCTCCGCTGCAGCGAAGCCGTAGTCTTCCGCCAGCTCACCTAGAGTGCGCGGAGCGTGGGGGGCGCGCGGGCCGCAGCCTTGGGAAAGGGCGGCGATGGCGATTGCGCAGTTGACGGTGGAGATTTCGATAGCCCATGCGCAGTCGCTGAAGGACCGGCGGCAGGTGGTGCGGTCGCTGAAGGAGAAGCTGCGCCATGGGTTCAATGTGTCTGTGGCGGAGCTGGACGACGCGCGCCTGTGGAACCGGGCCACGCTGGGGGTGGTGGCGATCTCCGGCTCGGCGGAGTACCTGGCGGGGCAGATGCG
>JAJZDL010000241.1 GCA_021851465.1 Acidobacteriota bacterium | reverse complement strand
GGCGAGGATGGCCGCGGTATTCGCTGCCGTGGTCGCGTCCTGCAATGCGTGCGCCGATTCGGATTGCGCTAATGCTGCCTGATCGAGCGCGCGCCGCAGGAAGCTCTTGCGCGAGAGGCCGGCCAGCAGCGGATAGCCAAGCGCGTGCAGCGCGTCGAACTGCGCGAGCAGAGGGAAATTTTCATCGCGTATCTTGCCGAAGCCGAAGCCGGGATCGAGCACGATGGCCCCGCGGGCAATGCCTGCGTCGAGCGCCGTCTTCGCGCGTTCTCCCAATTCTTTGCAGACGAGCGGAAGCACTTCAGCAGGCGCGAGCGCGGGCAGTGTGTGCCACTCGCGCGGACGGCCGCGCGTGTGCATCAGGACCGCGCCGCAGTTGAGCGAGGCGCAGGTCGCGGCCATCGCAGCGTCCCACAGCAGCCCGCTGACGTCGTTGACGATCTCCGCGCCGGCTTCAACCGCCAGCCGCGCGGTCTCGGCATGATAGGTGTCGATCGAGACGATCGCATCGGGCCGCGCCGCCAGCACCGCTCGCAGCACCGGAAGCACGCGCGCCTGCTCCTCGCGCGCCGAGACGGGCGTCGCGTTGGGGCGCGTCGATTCGCCGCCCAGGTCGATAAGGTCCGCGCCTTCGTCCAACATTTGCAGCGCGCGATCGAGCGCGGCATCGGGACCGAGGAACTGCCCGCCGTCGGAGAACGAGTCGGGCGTCGCGTTCACGATCCCCATCACCAGCGTGCGCGCGCCGAGCCCAACAGTGCGGCTGCGAAGCCGCCACTCGAAGCGCGGGCGTTGGGTATGGATCATATGCACTCCCGACAAGCAGCACCGTGAGAATCAGGCAAAGATGACGGTCTTGTTCGCGTAGCTCAGAATGCGATGGTCCAGGTGCCACTGCACCGCGCGCGAGAGGACCATCCGCTCGAGGTCGCGGCCCTTCTGGATCAAGCTGGGCAACTGGTCGTTCTGCGAGATGCGCGTAACGTCCTGCTCGATGATCGGGCCTTCGTCCAGATCCTCGGTGACGTAATGGCTGGTGGCGCCGATCAGCTTCACGCCACGCTCGAAGGCGGCATGGTACGGCCGCGCGCCGGTAAACGCGGGCAGAAACGAGTGGTGGACGTTGATGATGCGCCGCGGATACGCCTCGACGAACCCCGGCGAGAGCACCTGCATGTAGCGCGCGAGGACAACCAGATCGATCTTGTGCCTGGCGAGCAGCGCAAGCTGCGCGGCCTCCACCTGCGGCTTGGTCTCGCGCGCGACCGGCATGTAGTGAAACGGGACCTTGTGAAACTCCGCCAGCGGGCGGGCGGCCTCGTGGTTGCTGACGATCAGCGCGATGTTGCAGCGGAACTCGCCGGTCTGGTGGCGCAGCAACAGGTCGGCCACGCAGTGCAGATACTGCGAGACGAAGAGCGCGACGTTCTGCCGCGCCTCGGCAAATTCGATGCGCCAGTTCATCTGAAACTCACGCGCAATCGGTGAAAACGCCGTGCAGAATGCGGCGCCGCTGAAGCCGGAGGCATCGGTGGCAAACTCGACGCGCATAAAAAAGAGGCCAAGCTCGACGTCCTGATGCTGATCGGCGTTGAGAATGTCGATGTCGTACCGCGCGACCAGAAAGTTCACGATGGCGGCGACGATCCCCTTGCGGTCGGGACAATCGATGAGCAGTGTTGCGATCTTCGGGTATTGGTCCTGATTGGGCATGATCTTCCGAGTAAACAATGCGGTTCAATCAGATTATCCGATTGAGAGCCGGAGGCGAGCAGCTTCGAGCAGGGTTGAAAGCCATCCTATACGCGGCCAAGACAACAACAGGGCTGGAGTGCGCCATCGCGCTCCAGCCCCGCGTGCTTGCTCGCTTGCAGTTTTACGCGTAGCTGGAGACACTCTTCGCGTTCTTGGCTCCGCGCTCTTTGCCGATCGCCTCGACGTACCCGCTCGCCTTGAGCTCCGCCAGCGGCTCGGCGGGCAGCTTGCGCGCCTCGCGCCACTCCTTCACCATCGGGCGCACATCGATCCAGAACGCGCCCCGGAAGGCCTCTTCGGCCTCCACCAGGCTGCACGACTGCTGTAGCTTGGCGAGCCTCTCGCGGTCCACCAGCGCGGCCTTGGCGAAGAGCTCCTGCGCCGTCACCACCGATTGCACCATTGCCTCCACCTTGCCCTTCAGGTTGTGGCTCTGGTCGATCATGTAGGCAATCCCCGCAACCGAGGGCGAATCGCTCGACAGTATCTCGTGGAAGATGCGGAAGAGCTGGTACGGATCGATCGACCCCAGCGTCAGGTCGTCGTCCGCATACTTCCGGTCGTTGAAGTGGAAGCCGCCCAGCGCATTCAGGTGCAGCAGCCAGGTGACAATCTGTTCGATATTGCAGCCCTGCAAGTGGTGCCCGGTGTCCACCAGGACCCTGGCCTTCGGTCCAGCGCTGCGCGCCAGAGACAGCGCCATGCCCCAGTCGGCGATGTCCGTGTGGTAGAAGGCGGGCTCAAACGGCTTGTACTCGATCAGCATCCGCTGCTCGTCGCCCAGCGCAGCGTGGGTCGCCGCCAGCGCATCTTCCAGCCACTTGATGCGCTTGCCCATGGACTGCGTGCCGGGATAGTTCGATCCGTCCGCCAGCCAGATCGACACGTCCTTCGACCCCAGCGCCCGTCCGATCTCCACCGAATCCAGCAGGTGCGCCAGCGCGTTGCCGCGAATCTCCGCGCTCGGGTGAGCGATCGACCCGTACTTGTACTCCTGCGCCTGGAAGAGGTTCGGATTGATCGATCCCGACTTCACCCCGTACTTCTTCTCCAGCCGCTGCAGCTCCGGCACGTCGCCCTTTCCGTTGGGCAGGTCCCACAGCACATGCAGCGCCACGGTCGGGCTCGCGCCCGTCAGCCTGTTCACCTCGCCCGCGTCGGCGAACTTCTCCTCCAGCGTCGTCGCCGCCGCCGCCTGGGAAAACTTGCCGAAGCGCGTCCCAGTGTTGGCAAATCCCCACGATGGGACCTCGATGCGAAACCCATCCAGCGCCGCAAACACCCGCTCCGTTGCGCTCGCGCCGGAGACCGAACCGTCCTTGCTCATAACCATCCCCCCATTTATCCCGTAAGAACTTTTATCCTGTATGAACTTTAGCCGTAGCAACAGCAATGTTGGAAATATACTCCCAGTTGCGGCCCATCCGCCAACCGGGTCGCGGAGCGGTTTGCCCCTCGGCGGCGTCATCCTGACTCGGTTTGCCCCTCAACGGCGTCATTCTGACTCGTAGAGTCAGAATCTCCGTCGTTGTCTTATACCAAGCTGACCGACTACGGCCAACCGGCGCGGCTTTCAGGACAGCACAATCCTGCCGCCGGCTACGGCTGGTACTCCCA
>JAJZDL010000240.1 GCA_021851465.1 Acidobacteriota bacterium | reverse complement strand
CTCGGATACGCTCTTCTCGACTCCATCCTTTACATCTACCGCCAACAAGCCACCACGACTATTACTGACTTGGTCCCCTTCACCCAAAGATCGTGAACAGGTTCTAAGAGATACGCATTCTGAGGGCAAGGGCAGGCCGCAGTCTTGGGCACCGTCATGGGTGCCGTCTTGGGTGCCGTCTTGGGCGCCGTCGTGGGCGCTGTCTTGGGCGCTGTATTGGGTGCAGACATGGCCCCCGTCTCGAAGGAGGACGTGGGGCCATGGAGATGACAGATCAGAAGCCTCGCTGGGTTGCGGCGGTCTTTGCGATGGCGGGGTCTTCCTTGTCGATGGGCGCTGCGGTGAGCGTGAGGCGAGCGGGTGGAAGGCCGTCGGCGCTGGCTGTGACGGCGATCCGCCCCGCGCTTGCGGTGGCGCGGAGGAGGGCGACGGCGTTGCCGTCGTAGAGCTTGCGCTGGGCCGCCTGGAAGGGGTCGATGTCCCTCATGTTTCCGTTGTCCACGGCAATGATGGATGCGGGGCCGGTGGCGGCGAAGTGAACCACGGTCGTCGAATCGGGGATTCGCGTCCCCGCGTCGTCGACCAGGGTTGCGGTGACGTAACGAACGTCGTTCCAGTCGGGGGTTAGCGGCGTGGCCGGCTTGTCCGCGGACAAGACGATGCGCGCGGGTTTGCCCGCAGTGTGCAACTCGTCTGTGGCGACCACCGTGCCGGCGTTGCGCGCGACCGCCTTGAGGGTTCCCGGCTCGAAGGGAACCTGGAAGCCGATTGCGCTGGCATCGGGGTGGAGCTTCTGCGTGCCGAGGGATTTGCCGTTGAGGAAGAGCTCGACCTCTTCGGCGTTGGTGTAGATGTCCACGTTTTCGGTGTGCGGGCCAAGGTCTTTGGGCGTCCAATCGGCGAGGATCGGTTCGGAGAAGCGCACGGTGGGATCGGGCGGCGGCGCGGCGGCGCGGGGAGTTGCGGGAGACGCCGACTGGTCTGTGCTGGTGGCGTTGGCGTAGCCGGGATCGATGGGAGCGGGACGAACGGCAGCCACGCGGCGCACGATGGCGACCATGGGCGTAGTGGACCACCAGCTCTCTCGCTCGAAGGCGCGCCCATGGGGCAGTGCGGTGGAGAGGAGCAGGCCGGAGCCGGAGCCGATGGTTGGCCAGGTGCGCGACTCGCCGAGGTAGTCGATGCCGCTCCAGAGGAACTGGCCGGAGTACTCGGGATGGTCGCGCAGTGCGACCCACTCGCTGGCGGTCTGCCCATTCTCTGTGCCGACGATCTTGCGTGTCGGCTTCTGCGCGTGTGCGGCGAGGATCTCCTGCGGGCGGTAGTTCTGCCCGATGACGTCGAGCAGGTCTGCCAGGCCGTCTTCGTAGTCGTGGCTGGCATTCGGACGGAAGAGCGCCTGGGTCACGGGCCGGGTTGGGTCGTTCCGGTGGAAGGTGGCGACCAGCGTTTTGAGGATCGGAATGGCGATCTCCGGGTGGGGCGTGTCGTGGATCTCATTGCCGGACGACCAGAGGATGATGCTGGGATGGTTGCGGTCTCGCATTACGTTGTCGGTGGTGTCGCGGATGTACCAGTCCTTGAAGTAGAGGTGGTAGTCGTAGGGGTTCTTGGCGACCGTCCAGCAGTCGAACATCTCGTCCATGACGAGAAAGCCCATGCGGTCTGCGAGGTCGAGGAACTCCGGCGCGGGCGGATTGTGCGCGGTGCGGATGGCGTTGACGCCGAGCAGGCGCAACGCGGCGAGCCGCCGCTCCCACACGGCGAGCGGAACGGCCGTGCCGACTGCGCCGCCGTCGGTATGCACGGCCACGCCCAGGATCTTGTGGTGGACGCCGTTGAGGAAGAAGCCCTGGTCGGGGTCGAAGTGGAACTCGCGGATGCCGAAGGGGACGACTTCGTCATCGACGGGCTTGCCGTTGCGCAGCAGCGTGGCCTGGACGGTGTAGAGCGCGCCGTGGCCGATCTCCCAACGGTCGGGGTTGGCGACTGTGGTCTCGGCGTCCAGGTCCGCGGTTGCGCCGGGCGCGACCGACTGCGGCGCGGCGGAGGCGACGGTGGAGAGGGTAGCTCCGCTGGGAGCGGTGAGCAACACGCGCAGCGAGAGCTTCGCGGGCGTGGAGGACTCGTTGGTCACTGTGCTGCGGATGTGGACCGTCGCGGATTCAGCCGAGACGGCGGGCGTGGTGACGAAGGTCCCCCAGGGAACGATGTGCGCGTCTCCGGTGGTGACGAGGCGCACCTGGCGATTGATGCCCGCGCCGGGGTACCAGCGGGAGGCGGGCTGCTGCGAATCGTCCACGCGCACCGCGATCACGTTTCTGCCCGCGCGCAGGTGCGGGGTCAGCTCGTAGACGAAGCTCTCATACCCGTAGGGGCGATGGCCCAGGAGCGCGCCGTTCAGATAGACATCGCTGTTGGCCATCACGCCGTCGAAGACGATGAAGGTGCGTCGCGCGGGCGAGGCGGCTGCGGTGGGGAGGGTGAACGTCTTGCGGTACCAGCCGATGCCGGTGGGCATGAACGCGCCCGCGCCCCTGGATGGAGCGTCTTCCCTGGGCGGGCCGGCGATGGACCAATCGTGAGGCAGGGTGACGCTGTTCCATGCGGAGTCGTCGAAGCCCGGCTTCTCCGCGCCTGGCGCATCGGACTGGAGAAAGCGCCAGCCGGAGGTGAACTGCTGAATGACGCGCGGCGCTCGTGCAGCGGCAGCGGGCGCGCGCGACGCAGGCGCGGCGGTTGGCGGCGCGGCGTGCAGGGCCGGCGGAAGGACGATCATCAGAGCGAAGAGAAGAGAGAGACGGCGCATAGATACCTCAAGGGTTGATGCAGGGCCGATCCAGAGTCAATCCAGGCGGTCCGGGGGTGCTGTTCGCAACATTGTGGCGCCTCCTGCTTCGCAGTCGGGAGCTGGAGCGCCGAGTTCATCGTAGCCGCAATGGGTCTATTGGGGATCACTTCTCCGTCGTGGTTGGGGTGGGCATGATGGGGTTGAACTGGGTGGCCAGATCGGGGGTGGAGACCGCACCGGTGAGGTCTGCCGCCTTGGCGACTTCGACCGCAAAGACATAGCTGCGGCCAAACATGTTGCTGGTGAAGAAGACGTATTTCTTGTCGGGCGAGAAACGTGGATTGGGTTCTGCGCGGTAGTTCTGGTGCGCCATGTTGACGAGGTGCTCGGCGTGGAAGACGCCGGGCTGCCAGAAGGTGGGCGAGTTGATTGCGCCCGCGTCGCCGGCAATCATCTGCGGACGGAAGAGCTCGATCCACTCTCCGTCGGGGGCCTGCGCCACCTGGCCGGAGTCGCCTCCATCGCCGCAGAAGAGGTCGAGGTCCTGGGTCAGGTTGAAGTGGATCGACCAGTCGTTGCGCTGCATG
>JAJZDL010000239.1 GCA_021851465.1 Acidobacteriota bacterium | reverse complement strand
GGTGCATCCGCTGCTGGCGATGACCGGCGAGATCACACTGAGCGGCAACGTGCTGCCGGTGGGCGGGATCAAGGAGAAGTTTCTGGCGGCCAAGCGGGCCGGCGTGCGCGACGTGATCCTGCCGACAGACTGCAAGCAGCAGGTGGATGAAGACCTGTCCCCGGAGCAGACGGCGGGCGTGACGATCCACTACGCGAGCCGGATCGAAGAGGTGCTGGCGATTGCGCTGCCGAAGTCGAAGGGCGAGGCGGTGCTGGACGAGGCGGTGCGCGAGGAAGTGCTGGCGGCGAGTTAATTGGCGCGGGAAAGATGGCTTGTATACGAGAGGCGGTCGCGAGATTTCGTGGCCGCTTTTTACGAGGTGTAAATGCTGACGATTGGGCATTCGACACTTCCAATCGAGGCCTTCGTCGCGGCGCTCAAGCAGGTTGGGTGCAGCACGCTGGTCGATGTGCGGAGCATTCCGCGTTCGCGGCGGAACCCTCAGTATGAGCAGCCCGCCCTGTTTGCGCAGTTGGAACGGGTTGGAATTGGCACGGTCTGGCGCAAGGGGTTGGGAGGACTTCGCCATCCGCTTCCACGCGCACAGAGCGTCAATTGCGGTTGGCGGAACGAGAGCTTTCGCGGCTATGCCGACTACATGCAGACGCCGGAGTTTGCCGTGGAGATCGCATGGCTGATGGGGATGCCCGACTTTGACCGGGTTGCGGTGATGTGCGCCGAGGCAGTCCCGTGGCGCTGTCACCGGTCGCTGATCGGGGATGCGGTTCTGGTGCGCGGCGGCGTGGTGGAGGACCTCTTCGTCGCGCCGCCGGCGCTGTGCGAACGGCATCCGCATACAATGACGCCGTTTGCGCGAGTGGAGGGGGAGCGCGTGTGGTACCCGGTGGAGAGTTCCGGCAGGGCCGACGCGGTTTAGGCTGCGGGCAGGGTATTCTGGGCAGATGCGGATTGCAATACTTACCTTCGGCGTGTTGCGGGAGATGGTTGGCGAGTCGGAGGCGACGGTCGAGTTGGAAGAGGGCGCAACGGTCGGCGAGTTGATCGGGATTCTGCGTGGGCGAACGCCGGATGCTTCGAGGAGGAACTCTTCTGGATCGGACGTGGAGAGTGAATCGGACGCAGGAGTTTGGCGGAGCCTGGCCGTGGCGGTCAATCGCACGTATGCGTCGTTGGATGCGGTGTTGCGCGAGGGCGACGAGGTAGCGCTGCTGCCGCCGGTGAGCGGCGGGTGCTGCCGATATGGCGGGTTCGGAGAACAATGAACAACGAGACTGGAAGGGTCGCGATTGTAGACGCGGCGATTGCGGCGGAGGCGATCGTGGCTGCGATGAAGGACGGCGCGGATGGCGCGGTGTGCGTCTTCGACGGAATTGTGCGCGACAACTCGCGCGGGCGGCGGACGCTGCATCTCGACTACGAGGCGTACCGCGAGATGGCGCTGGAGCAGATGCGCGGGCTGGCGGCAGAGGCGATTGCGAAGTTCGGCGTGCGCGATGTGGCGATGGTGCATCGGCTCGGGCGGGTGACGGTGGGAGAGACGAGCGTGCTGATTGTGGTGGCCAGCGCACACCGAGCGGCGGCCTTCGATGCGTGCCGCTGGCTGATCGATTCGTTGAAGAAGACGGTGCCGATCTGGAAGCGGGAGACCTTTGCGGATGGCTCGGTGTGGGCGGCGGGCGAGCCGTTTCCCGAAGCGATTGCGTTGCACGGAGGCGAGGAGGCGCGATGAAGGGTGCTGGGGCAATGCTGGCCGCGGCACTGGGCCTGGCGCTGAATTGCGCGCAGGTTGCAGCGCAGGAGACGCAGGCGCAGCCGACCCCTCTTTCTCCCACGCCGGTACAGACAACGGGTTCGCAGACGACCCCTTCGCAGGCGGTCGCTGCGCCGGTGGAGCGGCGGCAGGTGTCGCATCCGAATGCGGTTTCGACGGAGCCGGTGGATGGGCCGCTGACCGGCGCCGGTTCGCCGAAGCAGCCGGTGGAGCAGCAATCGGCGCAGCCAGTGGAGGCACCGAGAGCCAATGGCGATGCAGGGACGATCCGCGTGGAGACACGGCTGGTGAATGTGGCGGTGAATGTGGTGGATTCGCACGGCGCTCCGGTGGGCGGGCTGGAGCGGCAGGACTTCAAGATCTTCGAGGACGGCGCGCCGCAGACGATTGCGGTCTTCGAGCGCGAGACGACAAGTCCGCTGTCGATCGTATTGGCCATCGACGAGAGCGAGACTGTGGTGACGAGCGACCGGTTGGAGCGCGAGGCGGCGAAGCATTTTATGAGCGCGATCCTGCGGCCGCAGGACGAGATCGCACTGATGGGCTTTGCCGACACGGTGCGCGAGGCGGTGCCATTCACGAACCAGGCCAAGCGCATCGACGAGGCGCTGGGCGAGCTGCGGCACGGCGATGAGACCGCGCTGTACAACGCGGTGTATCTGGCGAGCGAGCGGCTGGCCACGACCTCGGAGGCAGACGGGCGGCGGCGCGTTCTGGTGCTCATCAGCGACGGCGGCAACTCCGTGAGCGGGACGAGCTACGCGCAGGCGGTGGAGGCGGCGCGACGCGCGGGCGCGATCATCTATTCGATCGTCATCGTGCCGATTGCGGCGGACGCGGGGCGCAATACGGGCGGCGAGCACACGCTGATCCAGATGTCCGAGGACACGGGCGGCAAGTACTACTACGTTGTGGATCCGAAGGACCTGGAGCCTGCGTTTCTGCACATCTCGGACGACCTGCGGACGCAATATCTGCTGGGCTACTACGCGCCGCAGCAGGACGGCGACAGCGGGTTTCGGCGGATCAAAGTAAGCCTGAGCGATGCGGCGCTCAATGCGAAGTACAACCTGCGCTACCGGCCCGGATATTACGCGGAGACGAGGTAGCGGCCAACTTCCTGTTTAGCGGCTACCCCCCCTGGGGGGTATTTGGGCGTAAGTTGATTCGATTCATGCGATTGCGGGTTATATGTGCCGGCAAAATTGGATTCTATTGGACTTACGGCTAAATATTAGACTCTGTTGTACTTATGAGGCATGATTCGGCTTGTTTTAATGCGCTAGCGGCGATTCGGTGCAAGTTGATGTTAAGTGCCCTGGGGCTGAAGGTCGTATAGGTCGGGCCTTCAGCCCTCTGGTTTGGGGTGCAATGTAGCCTGGGGCTGCGCCCCAGGCTGGTATAGAGCGGGCCTTTGGCCCTTGCCGTTGCCCTTGCCTTTGGATTTGGCCCTGGGTTTTGTGCTGCAAATCGAGGGCTTAGGAGACTGGACTCCGTCGCCCGCTTTTGTAAAAGAACGTTAGATTCAGAACACTGGTGTCTGTTTGGCTTGTTGCTGCAAATACGGGCGCGCCGGGGCCGTGTTTGCAGGCCGCTTATGGAGCTAAGAGATTCATTGCATTGCGGTTGGTCGCAGAGATGACACA
>JAJZDL010000022.1 GCA_021851465.1 Acidobacteriota bacterium | reverse complement strand
CTTCGCCTGCCTGGAGAAGAACCGCAGGCTCTGGAAAAACTGCGAGCGCAAGCTGAACACCAGCCTCCAGTTCGTGCATCTCGCCTTCCTCGTCCTCCTGCTCAGAAGATCGTGAACAGGTTCTTAGTCGATGGCGAGGCTCGCATTGGAGCCTACCGTTTCGGTGCCCGTTTCTTTCCCGCCGCTGCGAGGGTCGTTGAAGTATCCGGCGACCGCTTTTTAATCTGTGGCGTGGAGTTCAGCAGCCACAGGACGATGAAGAGAGACATCATCGCGGTCATAAAGTCGGCGTAGACCACCTTCCATGCGCCGCCGTGATGGCCTGCTCCGGCGACTTTTTTTGATGACGATGATGGGGCGAACGGGCTTTCCTAGAGCTGCCATGAACAAACTTCTTACCCTCTCTCATGACGGCCGCTACCGATTTCAGGCGGCGGTTTCGACCGCCGGTTCAGGAGTTGCGGCGGGCCGCTTGCATCTCCTCCCCATCTCGATGGCCAGTATGGGTGCCAAGCCCTTGAGGAATGCGAGGACGATAACGCGCAAGACATGCAGGTATGCCTTGTGCTCGTCGGCCCCTTTGGTCATGCTGGATGCAAGCGGCCCAACCAGGCCATAGCAGAGCAGGATCCCGAGAAAGGTGCCGACGAGGGCGATCCTTTCGTCGATCCCGCAGGGGAGCTGGTCGGAGCCGGGAGCGTGAACCGCCTCAATTTCGAAGCCGAGCGCAACACGGAAGACCTCGATGACGCTGGCATCGGCGTACGCGATGTTGAATGGAGAGCGGGGGGCCGCGAGGGCTTCTGGAGGGGATGCAAGGTCGCAGTTGGGTATGATATTTTCTCTCGGTGATGCGTAGTTGCGACAGAGGCACCGATTGGAGATTCGGTGAATTGTCGTAGCGCCAGAATCGCGCTGGGAAGCAGAAAAGAGTTTTGGGCCCTACTCTCTCAGGAGAGGTTTTACAGTATTGACGATGTGCTCGATGCTGAACGGTTTTCGGATGTAACCTCGCGCGCCGGAGAGGATTGCCTGTCGTACCTGCGATTCGCCACTCTCGGTTGTACCCATCACGATGGGCACGCCGACCGCGAGACCTTCGATTTTAATCTGCTGCACCATTTGCAGGCCGGTCATCCTGGGCATATTGATGTCGCACATGATGAACGCGACCTTGTGCGCGCGCAGAATGGACAGGGTCTCGATCCCATCGTTTGCCTCCAGAACCGTATCGAACTCGACGCCTGCAAGCTTGAGGGTGCGCGATACGACCTTTCTCATCGTGGCCGAATCGTTCACAATTAGAACTGTCTCATTCATTCTGTTCGCCTCGTTCGGAGTGACTGATCTAGACCGCCCGACTGTTTCAGCGGTCGCTCTTGGAGTATCGGCCAGGAGAGGCTGGGCATGGAGCGATGTCGCGGCAGAGTGGACCAATAACTTGCGTGGGATGTCGTTGAGGTTGTACTTTGTTGCGCATGGATACTAGAGCGTCTTTACTGGCCGCGTTGCTGATGGCGGCGGTCGCGCACGCGCAGACTGCTGCGAAGCCGATCGAGCCGAATGGGCCGGCGAAGGCCGCCAATGCGTCGAGCGCCTACGCTGCGCTGCTGTCGGATCTGCCCGGCACGGATGGCGTGACGGTGAAGGACTTTACGCTGCGACGCGAGGGCGCAACGTTTCACTTCGACCAGGGCAGTTTCTACTTTTACACGCCAGTGGAGGGACAGGTGACTGGCGCAGTGTTTGTGGGTACGGGACGGTTCGACCTTGCGGTTCAGGATGCGGGCGAACAGCGATCGCTGGCGCTGCTGACCAAGAGCAGTACGATGTCGCAGAGCTTCTCGACGATGGTGCTGCGCTTTACGGACGAGACGGCGGAGGAGATACGCAAGGCGTCCGTAGGCGTGGCGGGCGCGCCGGTGGCCCATGTGCAGGATGCGGCCGCGAACCTGGCGACGAACTATCGCAGGGACTTGAGCGACAACGCGGACTTGCGCATCCTTGCCGATCTGCTGGGCGGCGGGCGGGGGCAGTATTTTCTGGCGTCGTTTCATATGGGGAGCCTGCTGACGGAGAAGAATGTAGTTTTCATCGTAGATCCCGAGGGCACGGCACATGCCGCGCCGGACCAGGTGGAGCTGACGACGTGGAGCGATGTGGAGATGCAGCCGTGGGTGGCGTACAAGATGCAGGATGCCGAGGCGAAGGAGAACGGCAAACGCATCCAGGTGACCGACGAGCGGCTGGATGTGACGATCGATCGCTCGGGTCAGATGAAGTCCACGGCGGAGACGACGTTGAAGGTGCTGCGCGACGGGGTGCGTGTGGTTCCACTGAAGCTGTACCCGACGCTGCGCGTCTCCGGCGTGTATGGCGAAAGCGACGCACCCCTGGACTTTGTGCAGGATGACAAGAAGCTGGATCCGGATTTTGGGGTGATTTTGTCGGCGGCGGCCAAGGCCGGCGACACGGTGCGGCTGCTGACGGTGTACGGTGGGCGGGACGCTCTGCGCGCCGACGGCCACGAGACCTACTACCTGATGAGCGGGGCGCGCGACAGTTGGTATCCTGCGGGCGATAACGGGTTTGGCGACTTCGCCGCCTTTCACATGACCTTTCACATTCCACAGAACCTACAGATTGTCGCTACCGGAAAGCAGGTGAGCCTGGCGCCGGAGGGCAATGGAATGCTGAAGGCGGTGTGGGATACGGACACCCCGATTGCGGTGGCGGGCTTCAACCTGGGGAACTTCAAGACGAAGGAAGCGAAGACCACGAGCGGCTTCGACGTGACTGGCTATGCGGATGTCAATCTGCCGGACGATTATGCAAATCTGCCGAATTCCTCGCAGATGGCGTTGGGGAACCTGTCGGCGGTACAGGCACTGCCGACCGAAGTTTCGCAGGGCGTTGTGGCCATTCAGCTCTACTCGGATTACTTCGGCAAGCTGCCGTACGACCATATTGCGCTGACCGAACAGACTGCGTGCAGCTACGGGCAGAGCTGGCCGATGCTGGTATATCTGCCGATCTGCGGCTTCTGGGACTCGACTGTACAGCAGCAGTTGGGGCTGTTGGACTACGATGCGAGCTACTGGCGCGAGGTGACGCCGCATGAAGTGTCGCACCAGTGGTGGGGGCAGTTGGTGGGGTTCAAGAGCTATCGCGACCAGTGGATGAGCGAGGGGTTTGCGAATTTTTCGGTTGGGGTTTTTCTGCGTCATACGTCGGCGAAGATGGACGACTACCGCGCCTTCTGGAAGGAGCAACAGAAGGACCTGTTGCAGAAGAACAAGGAGGGTGTGCGTCCAATCGACGCTGGGGCACTGACGATGGGGGAGCGGGTCTCCAATTCAAAGTCGGGCGAGGGCGTCTACCAAGCACTGATATACAGCAAGGGGGCGTATGTTCTGCACATGCTGGAGATGATGTACTGGACGCCGAAGGACCAGGAGGCGTTGTTCGAGAACGCAATGCAGCAGTTTGTGAAGGAGTACGCGGGCAAGGCGGCGACGACGGAGGACTGGAAGGCGTCGCTGGAGAAGAAACTGCCGCCATGGATGAACCTGCGCGGCGACGGCAAGCTGGACTGGTTCTTCGATGAGTGGGTGTACGGGACTGAACTGCCGCACTACACGATCAGCTCGGAGTTCACGGTCGACTCGAGCGGCGTGACGAGCGTCCATATAAAGCTGTCGCAGAGCAACGTGTCGGACAAGTTTGTGATGCGGATTCCTCTGTACTTACAGCTAAAGAATGGGCAGGTTGCGTGCATCGCATATGTGGTGCTGCACGGGAGCAATACGCTCGACCAGACCTTTGCTCTCGGCAAACTGCCTTCGCCGGCAAAGGCGATGCTGCTGAACTACAACGCGGATGTACTGAGCGACGATTAGGGAAAGACAGCATAAAACTTCCGGTTTGTCTCGGCGTGGGCACAAGTTCCCAGGACAAATACATCTTGCTTTTCGGCACCGAGGAGATGGAGGAGGTAGCCTGGTTCCATGCTGCCTGTAGGCGTTTTCCGTAAATGCCGATGTTGCAGGTCTTGTCGTGCTTGAGCAAGTTCAGAGCGATGCGGTTGGGCACGAAGAAGTTCTGGGCGGCATGACCGGCGCGCTTTCGGCTGCGGTCTTTCCGGAAGGCCACATCCAGCACCCAAGGGAGTTTGTTTTCGATGCCCCCGTGTTGATGGATCGGTTGATCGAACCGTGCGGCCGACTGCTGCTGAAGTAATGAGTCTCCTGTTCGGTTTTGCCGGTGGCTTTATGTAATCGTTCGGCCTGGATGCGCACCAGGCTGCGTAGGCCCTTCCAGTCGGTAGGCTTGTCCAGCGGGCTGAAGTCGCCGAGCACCGCACAGGCGCGGACTTCCACGCGCCTATGACCGCAGTCGATCTGCTCGGCGATGGCAATGAGCGGAATCTCTTGCAGAAGATGTTTTCGCGTCCGTTTCACCTGCGGCCCCTTCAACCCAGCAAAATACTTCAGGGGGCTCTCCATGTTCCCATTCCAACCCAACCCAACCGTCTTTCTCTGCATATAGCGTTTACGATGGGTTTGTCCTGCTGTCACACTACTGCAACTTTGGAGTTGTGCGCGGTGCGGGGTAAACTGAAATGATGATCGACGATCTGGAATA
The DNA here is from genome assembly GCA_021851465.1 of Acidobacteriota bacterium. Lineage (GTDB taxonomy): Bacteria > Acidobacteriota > Terriglobia > Terriglobales > Acidobacteriaceae > Edaphobacter. The sequence goes on along the minus strand of JAJZDL010000022.1, from coordinate 16,168 downwards.
CCGATACTCCCCTGTGCGCGAGCGGGTTCGCGAACTGCGGGAGTATCTTTGACTCGGCGAGGCTGAAGCGCGAACTGGGTGTTGTTGAAGAGAAGATTGCCGACCCTGTGGTGTGGGCGGACGGGGCGCGCTCGCAGCCGTTGATGCGCGAGCGCAAGCGGCTGGAGACGCTGCTGGCGGACGATGCGGAGCTGGCGCGGCGCGCGGACGACATTGAGGCCTACTTCGAGCTGGCGAAGGAGGGCGAGGCGGTGGAGCCAGAGCTGGAGCGCGAGATCCCGGCGCTGGTGGAGTTTGCCGAGAAGCTGGAATCGAAGACGATGCTGTCCGGCGAGACCGACCCGCTGAACGCGATCGTCACGGTGCATCCCGGCGCGGGCGGGACGGAGAGCCAAGACTGGGCCGAGATGCTGATGCGCATGTATCTGCGCTGGGCGGAGCGGCAGGGATTTCGCACCGAGATCAATGAGATTCAGGACGGCGACGAAGCAGGGATCAAGTCGGCGACCTTCACCATCAGTGGGGACTTTGCCTACGGAATGCTGAGTGGCGAGACGGGCGTGCATCGACTGGTGCGCATCTCGCCGTTCGACCAGGCGAAGCGGCGACATACGAGCTTTGCCAGCGTGTTTGTGAGCCCGGAGATCGACGACACAATCGTGATCGATCTCAAGATGGAGGACCTGCGCATCGACACCTATCGCTCCGGTGGCAAGGGCGGGCAGCATGTGAACACGACCGACTCCGCGGTGCGCATTACGCACATTCCGACTGGCCTTGTGACGGGCTGCCAGAATGAGCGCTCGCAGCACAAGAACAAGGACCGCGCGATGAAGATGATGCGGTCGAAGCTGTACGAGTACGAACTGGACAAGAAGAAGGCGGCGACGCGCAAGATCGAGGATTCGAAGCTGGAGATCGGCTTCGGCTCGCAGATCCGCAGTTATGTGTTGCAGCCGTACCGCATGGCGAAAGACCTGCGCACCCGCGTCGAGGTGGGCGATGTGGACAAGGTGCTGGATGGCGACCTGGGGCCGTTCATTCGCGGGTATCTGCGGATGCGACGCGAGGGTAACTTTCCCGCTGCGCTTGAAGAAGACGATGGCTCGTAGTGAACGAAGATTTTTTGCTGCTGCCGATAACGGAGATTGCGATGAACGAGCCTGAGGCGATCCGCGCGATGCTTGGCGATGGGGCGGGGCACGATAGAGCGTTGCCGACGATTGCCGTGGTAGGGCTGTCGGCCGATCCGACGAAGCCGAGCCACTCTGTAGCGGCGTATATGCAGCGACAGGGGTACAAAATCTATCCGGTGAATCCGTCCATTGCTTCGGTACTCGGCGAGCGCAGCTATGCTTCGTTGGCGGAGCTGCCGGTGAAGCCGGATGTGGTGAACGTCTTTCGCGTGCCTTCGCGGATTCCTGCGCTTGTGGACGAGATGCTGACGCTGGGGCTCAAGAACCTGTGGGTGCAACTGGGCATCGTGAACCTGGAGGCGGCTGCGCGTGCCGAAGCGGGTGGAATTCGCGTAGTGATGGATCGCTGCATCATGGTGGAGCACCGGACGGGACGGTTGTGAGTGGGACGATGTGATGGTGTAGGGTAGGTTTTGCGCAGGCGGGGGTGGTTCGGCGCACTGCGAGCCTCTCCGCGCCGTACACAGAATCCCGGAGCCGGTTGCTCCAGCCAATCGCATGAATTGAGCGATGCTTCGTTCGTCTATCTCTTCGAGCTGACGCTTGGTTCTCGGTTTGCAGCTTGGCGTTTGTGGGTTAACTGATTCGTTACCCCCGGTGGTATCCCCCCACCCGCCCCCCTGGGGGGGTATTTGGGAGTAAGTTGTTTCGATTCATGCGATTGCGGGCGGTATGTGTCGGCAAAATTAGATTCCATTGGATTTACGGCTAAATATTAGACTCTCTTGTACTTATGGGGCATGATTCGGGTTGCTTTGGCTCTCAAGCGTCGATTCGGTGCGATGATGCTCAGTGTTCTGAGTCTGAAGTTCGTATAGGTCGGGCCTTCAGCCCTCTGGTTTGTGGCGCAATGTAGCCTGGGGCTGCGCCCCAGGCTGGTATACAGCGGGTCTTTGGCCCTTGGTTTTGTGCAGCGAAGCAATGATTCAGGACACTGGTGTCTGTTTGGCTTGTTGCTGCAAATACGGGCGCGCCGGGGCCGTGTTCGCAGGCCGCTTATGGCGCTAAGAGATTCATCGCATTGCGGTTGGTTGCAGAGACGACACAGGGCGAGGCTTCGCGGCGAAGAAGATTGCGGGCCGGGGCTGGGCGTCGTTATTTTGACTGAACTGCTACCCCTCGCCAGCCGATCCTGCTGGCCGGGTGCGCTGGCCTGCTTGCTCTCCGCCACCGGCCCCGCTGAGAACTCTGTCCGCAGCCGGTCTGATGACTTCAATCTATGGTTCGATTCTACCAAGCGGAGGGAAACTACTTTGCCAAGTATTTTTAGGGTGGAAGTGGTTGATGGGGCAGAGGTTAGAGGATTTTTGGGGCGAGCGGGGGCTTGACAGAGGAGTTTGCTAGGATTTTTGGGGGAAGGCAAAGACAAAGACGAAAGCAAAGACAAAGGCGAAGGCGAAGGCAAAGGCGAAGGCAAAAGCAAAGGCGAAATGCGGGATTCTTCGCTGCGCTCAGAATGACAAGTCATAAAGAAGGCTGCGCTCGGGATGACGGTGGTTTAGGGTGTGGGAGCGTGGGATGGCGGCCGGTTAGGGGGAGCGATGACGAGCGGTGGGGTGGGAGCAGGCTTGTGTTCGCGCAAGTCGATTCGTCGGTTGTTGAGACTTTTTCAGGATGCTTTCGTATACAGAGTGCGGACTCCCGGAGCTTTCACGCGAGAGGAGAGCTGTGAACATAGACGGCAGTGACTGTTTGGCCATGGCATTTGGCGGGAAACGGTTGATCCCGGATCTCTCAGAGGCTGGACAGCGACTACAGGTCGGCGCTCAACGAGGAGACAAGCAACGACGAAATACGGGGATTCTTCGCTGCGCTCAGAATGACAATTCATAAGGGATGCGGGGATTCTTCCCCTGCGACAAGCTCAGGGGCAGAATGACAATTCGTACATCAATGACAATTCGTAAATCTTCGATGAGACGAACTGTTTCTGGACAGGTTTTTAGAGAATAGACAGAAAGGTTGGCGCGATGAGCAAGGCAAGGGCATTCTTCGTATTGACGATACTTGCGGTGGCGGTTGTTGCGACGAGTGGCGCGGCGGCGCAATCGACGGCGCAGGCGTTGCCGAAGGTCGAGAAGGTGACGGTGAATGCGCCGGTTACGCTGACCGACAACGGCGACTCGTGGACGATGGACAACGGGATCGTCAAGATGACCGTGCTCAAGCGCAACGGCAATCTGTCGTCGCTGGTGTATCGCGGGGTGGAGATACTGACGCGCGGCGAGTTCTGGGAGCAGGTGCCCAGCGGAACGATCACGGCGACAGTGACCATCGACCCGGCCACGAATGGCGGAGAGCGCGCGGAGGTCTCGGTCAAGGGCGTGAATCCGGGTGACGTCAACAATCCGAGTCCGATGGGCGGGCCGCCGACGGGTGTTGGGCCGGCGGGCGGCGGCGGTGGCATGGCGCGGCCCGGCGGCGCGGGTGGCGCGCGCGCGCCGAGGGGCCCTCGCGGCGGCGGGATGGACATCGAGACGCGCTACACGATGGAGCGCGGAAGCAGCGGCTTTTACACCTATGCGGAGTACACGCACCATGCCTCGTACCCACCGGCGGGCGAGGGGGAGAGCCGGTTCATTCTGGAATCGATGAACCCGACCTTCGACTGGCTCTCGGTGGACAAGGACCGCAACCAGTTGATGACCAGCGATGCGGACCTGCGGAAGGGCGTGGTGATCCACGCGAAGGAGCAGAGGATACTGCTGAGCGGGGTCTATGCGAACTCCGTGGAGCACAAGTACAGCTACAACGGCGTCATGTATCGGCTGCAAGCGTGGGGCTGGTCGAGCACGAAGAACCACATCGGCGTGTACTTCATCAACCCATCGAGCGAGTACATCGGCGGCGGCGCGGAGAAGCTGGATCTGATCGACCACATGAGCGGGACGCTGCTGGACTACTGGACGAGCGGCCACTACGCGGGCGGGGCGGGAAACTACATTCCGGCGGGCGAGGAGTGGAAGCATGTCGTTGGGCCGATCTTTGTGTACATGAACTCGCTGGCCGATGCAAAAGATCCCTCGCAGGCGGAGATGGATCGGTTCCATGCATCGTATGGGAGCGGAATGCCGGCGGTGCCGGAGGAGTGGCGGGAGAACCAGCTTGCGCTGTGGAATGACGCGGTGGCGAAGTCGAAGGCGGTGAAGGCCGCGTGGCCGTATGCGTGGGTCGAGGGCGTGGACTATCCGCACAAGGATGGGCGGGGGACGGTGACGGGACAACTCATACTCGACGATGCGCAGGCGGCGAGCAGGCAACTGCCACACCTGACGGTGGGGCTTGCGCACCCGGATTACGCGGGCAGCGGAAGCCCGTATCAACAGCGGGCGGGGAACGGCAGGATCGTGACCTGGGCGCACGACGGCGACTACTACCAGTTCTGGACGGACGGCGCGGAGGACGGCAGGTTCACGATCGCGAACGTGCGGCCGGGGACGTATACGCTGCATGCGTTTGCCGACGGAGTGCTGGGCGAGTACGCGAAGGCGAATGTCACCGTGGAGGCGGGCAAGAGCGTGAACCTGGGCAAGCTGGACTGGCAGCCGGTGCGCTATGGAAAACAGGTGTGGGAGATCGGCTACCCCGACCGCACTGCGGACAAGTTTTACAAGGGCGACGGCGCGAACTATTGGCTGTGGGGCTGGCCGCTGCGCTACGGCGACCTGTTTCCGAACGATGTGACGTACACGATCGGCAAGAGCGACTACCGCAAGGACTGGTTCTTCGAGGAGGTGCCGCACTCGACGACCGACGCATGGAAGAACCCGGCGGCGAAGGATCCGCTGAACCAGCGCTTCGGCTGGGTGAACAATCCAACGGGGACCGAGGACATGTGGCCCGAGTGGGGCCATGGACGGGCGACGACGTGGACTGTGAAGTTCGCCATGGCGAAGCCCTCGCAGGGCACCGGCGTGCTGCGCGTGGCGCTGGCCGGGGCGGACGGCAGTGGCGGACTGGCCATTGGCGTCAATGGACAGAGCGTGGGCACGCTGCATCCGGTGGCGACGAACGCGTTGCGGTACAACACGGACAAGGGCGTGTGGTACCAGTATGCGGTGAAGTTCGACGCCGCACTGCTGAAGGCGGGTATGAATGAGGTGACGTTTACGGTCCCGGCGGGCGATGTTACGACCGGCGTCGTGTGGGACTATGTGCGGCTGGAGCTGAACGACGGGAGCAAGAGCTATCCGGCGCTGCCGGACAACCAGAGGCCAGACTATCCGGCACCGCTTGCGGCGGCAGTGAGCGGGGAGTAGGACCTGCCTGAACTCAGGATGCGGGATCAGTCGCGTTCGGCGGGGTCTTTGGGAGATCCGGTGAGGGCGTGGAGGAGCGTGTCCCACCGGTCTCCGTAGCTGTCCCATCCGCCGAGACTGTGGACGCGCGCGAGGGCGGCGGCGGAGATCCGCTGGCGGAGATCCGGGTCGTCGGCGAGCTGCTGGAGGCGGTCGGCGAGGGCGATGGTGTCGCGGTCGGGGACGATGAAGCCCTCGATGCCGTCGGTGAAGAGGTCTTCCGCGCCGGTGGCGGCGGTGGCGACGACGGGGCAGGCGCAGGCCATCGCCTGACCCTGGACGAGGGCGAGGCCCTCTTCGACGCTGGGCAGCGCGAGGACGTGGCTGCGAGAGATGCGGCGTGCGAGTTCTGCCTGAGGCAGCGATCCGGTGAAGGAGACATTCTCTGTGGGAAGGGTTGCGAGCAGCGGGCGGATGTCGTCCTGCACGCTGCCGACGAGGGTGAGGCGCTTGCGCGGGTGGCGCAGGAGGGCGAAGGCTTCAAGCAGGTAAGGAATGCCCTTTCGCAGGCCGATCTGTCCGGCGAAGAGGATGTCGAAGGAGTTGGCGGGCGGTGGTTCGGTGGGAGTAAAGCGGTCGAGGCGGACTCCGTAGGGGATGACGTGGACTTTTTCCGGGTCGATTCCTTGCGCGAGGAAGGAGCGTCGCGCGATGTTGGAGGGAACGGTGATGGCGTCGGCGAGGGCGTAGAGGGCCTCTTCGCGGCGGAGGATGTGGGCGGGCGGAGGGGCGTAGGGGAGGCCCCAGCGGCGGTGCTCCTCGGCAATGACTTCAAACTGATGGCCCTGGTGGGTGGAGCCGCGGTCGCAGATGAACTTGCCGCCGCGCGACTGCACGAGCGGGCCGGCGGTGAGGCCGGCGCCGGAGATGGCGATGAGCGCGTCGCAGGGTTCGATGCGGCGGCGGAGCCAGGCGTCGAAGGTGTCGGAGACCCACTGGTTGAAGCGGCCCTCCAGCGCGGGCGGGTAGAAGCCGGAGCGGCGGAGCAGGGTGTCGGCGGTGTGGAGCAGGGGAAAGGTGCGGACGAACTCGCGCGGCAGGCCCTCGCGCTTGAGGCGCGCCCAGGGCCAGGTGGAGTAGATGCGGCGCAGATGGTTGCGGGCGCGGAGCTGGTGGGCGAGCTCGAAGTGGTGGTAGACGCCGAAGACGGCTTGGACGATCTGCATGGCTACTCGATCCAGTCGCAGAGGCGCGCGACCTGTGCGGCCCACTCGTCTTCGGTGGGGAGGTGGGGTTGCGGAACGCCAAGATGGCGGCCATTGAGGAGGCCGTCGATGGCGGAGGCGAGCGCGGCGGTCATGCGGTCCGGGCCTCCGGTAAAGACGGTGGCCCAGGGAGTATCGAGAAGGATGTCGGAGACTCCGGAGTCGCGGTGGAGCAGGACGGGGATGCCGCGCTGGAGGGCCTCGATGGCGGGGATTCCGTAGCCCTGTCGGGCGGGCATAAGGAAGAGGTTTGCCCGATCGTAGAGATGCTGGAGATCGCCGTCCGAGACGAAGCCGTGGAAGTAGACGCGCTCCGCGAGGCCGAGTTGGGCGGCGAGCGCGGTGAGCGGGGCGATGAGGGGGCCACTGCCTGCGAGGTCGAGACGCCATGCAGTCGGCGAGGCGAGACACAGGGCCTTGCGTTCCAACTCGGCGAGCGAGCGAAGGACCCAGTCGATGCGCTTATTGGCTTCGATGCGGCAGACAGAGAGCAGGCGGAGCGGGCTGCCGGGCTGGATGGGACGGAGGCGAAAGATGCTTTCGGGTGCGGATGCAGTGAGGCCGCCCATGCGCGCGATGTGGGTTTCGATATGAAAGTCGCGGCGGCAGTCGTCGCGCAGGAACTGGCTGGTGACGATGGTGTTTCCCCCGCTGCCAAGGCCGTGAGCGAGGATGCGGTTGGAGACGGCGATGCGCAGGCGGCCCTTGAGGCTGCGCGTGGCGGCGTCTCCGAAGAGAGAGGGGGTGTCGTGCATCAGAGTGTGGAAGCCTCGCAGACCGGCGAGCGTGGAGTGCAGTGCGGGCTGATAGCCGGAGACAAGGGGCGGGGGAGAGTTGGCCGGGCGGGACTTGAAGTAGCGGCGGAGGGCGGCGATGCGCTTGCGCGCGCCGGAGGCATTGAGAACGACGACGGGCAGAGGGTGGGTGGCGTAGTGCGCGAGGTTGCAGCGGTCGGAGTAGGTGACGACATGGCAGGGGAGGGTGTGCGCGTGCAGCCAACGGGCGAGAGCGAGGACACTGCGCTCGGCGCCGCCGAACTGCTCGATCTCAGTGATGAGGATCGGGCGGGAGTCGGCGGTGGGAGCGGGTAGGCTCATAGAGTAGCGGAGACCTTATCTTTGGGCGAGGGAGTCGAGGCTGGTGAAGAACTCGGGAAAGGAGATGGCAGCGGCCTCGGAGCCGTGGATTTGGGTGTCGCCGGTGGCGCGGAGGGCTGCGATGGCGAAGGCCATGGCGATGCGGTGGTCGGAGCCTGAGTCGATGACGGCGCCGTGTAGCTTCTGGTTGCCAGGGATCTCGATGCCATCGGGGTTCTCGGTGAACTTCGCTCCCATGGCGCGGAGGTTTTTGGCGACGAGGGCGATGCGATCTGACTCTTTTACGCGCAGCTCCTGGGCGTCGCGAATAACGATGCCGTTGGGTGTGTAGGGCGCGATGGCGGCGAGGACGGGAAGCTCGTCGATGAGCTGCGCGGTGAGGGTCCCGTTGACGATGAAGGGCGCGGATGTGGCCGTCGCGGCGGAGGCGCGGTTGACCTGGATGGTGCCGATGAGTTCTCCGTGGCGCTCTTCGACGGCGAGGATTTTGATGCGTCCGCCGAGGGCGGCGATGACGTCGAGGAGGGCGGCGCGGGTGGGGTTCATGCCGAGCGAATCGAGGACGAGGTTGGAGTCTGGGAAGAGGAGCGCGGCAGCGAGGAAGAAGGCGGCGGAGGAGAGATCGCCGGGGATGGTGGCGTCGATGGAGTGGAGGGGTTGGCCGCCGAGGATGGAGAGGGAATCGCGGGAACGAGTGAGGGTTGCGCCGAAGGCTTTGAGCGCGTGCTCGGAGTGGTCGCGGGTACGGATGGATTCGGAGAGGCTGGTGGTGCCTTCGGCTTGCAGGCCGGCGAAGAGGACGGCGGTCTTGACCTGGGCGGAGGGAATGGGTGTGGCGAAGTCGATGGCGCGCAGGGGAGTGCCGTGGATGGCGATGGGCGCATGTCCATCCGTTAGATGAATCTTAGCTGCCATTTGACTGAGCGGTTTACGGATACGCTCCATTGGGCGGAGGGTAAGCGAGGCGTCTCCGATGAGTGTGAATGTGTGCGGGTGGGAGGCGATGAGGCCGGAGAGCATCCGCATGGTGGAGCCGGAGTTGCCGCAGTCGAGAGGGGTGGCGGGCTGCTGGAAGGAGCCGGCGACACCGGCGATCTCGATGGTCTTGTCTGGATTGTGGAGAACCTTAGCGCCGAGGGCTTCCATGCAGGCGAGCGAGGAGTGAGGGTCTGCGCCGGTGGAGAAGTTTGCGAGGCGGGTGGTGCCTTCGGCGAGGCCGGCGAGCATGGCGTAGCGATGGGAGATGGACTTGTCGCCGGGGACGGTGAGGGAGCCTTGCAGGGAGCGGGCGGGACGGATGAGTTGAGTGGACATTCGGTTCTTAGTGTAACGAATGTTGTGCCCTCTCCCATGGGAGCACCGGTTGCCGATCATGGCTGGCGTTTGTAGGTGCCCATCCATTGCGTTTCGGCGAGGATGTGTGGCTTTATGGCGCGTTCGAGCTGGTCTCGGCTGGCCCCGGGTTTGAGGTCTAGGCGTGCGTCGAGCGCGAAGAACTTGAAGAAGTATCGAGGGGGATCGCCGGGCGGCGGACATGGGCCGCCATATCCGATGCGCTTGAAGTCGTTGATGCCCTGGCGCGCGCCGTTGTCGAGCAGCTCGACATTGGGCGCATCCTCCGGCAGCAAGGTGGCGTGAGGCGGGATGTTCCAGAGGAGCCAATGAGTCCAGGTGCCCATGGGCGCGTCGGGATCGTCTGCGATAAGGGCGAAGGACTGGGTCTTCGCGGGCGCTCCGGACCAGGCCAGCGCGGGCGAGAGGTCTTCCCCGTCGCAGGTGTAGCGCGTGGCGATCCGGCTGTCGTTGGAAGATGCGGTTGTGGTGAGGGTAAACGTCGATGCAGAGGACATTGGCCTGCCTTCCTTGTAGTTGTTCGACCTTGCCGGGAGGGGAGCGACGCGGCGGCCGCGCGAGCATGCGCGCAGGCCGATGACCGGCAGCAGCAGCACGGCGACTGCGAGCATCAGCGGCGTGTGGCGACGCTTGCGCACAATACGACCCCGGCGGAAAGAATAGTACCACCGGAGAGGGGCGATCTAAAGGCGGGCGGAGATGTCAGACCGCGTACTGTTGGACATCCCGTGTATAAGCCTTTATTTCAGCCGATGCTCGTATCGCTCAATGGCCGTTGGCGTTGCTGGCTGGCGGAGTGGCGTGGGGATGGAGATCGGCGAGGATTTTGAGGCTGGCCGATGCGCCGATGCGCGTGGCTCCGGCAAGGAGCATGGCGCGTGCGTCGGCAAGCGAGCGGATTCCACCGGAGGCCTTGACGCCTGCGTTGGGGCCTGCGACCGAACGCATCAGGGTTATGTCGTCGACGGTGGCTCCGCCGGAGGAGAAGCCAGTGGATGTCTTGAGGAAGTCCGCGCCGGCGGCGAGGGCGAGCTCGCAGGCGCGCAGCTTTTCCTCGAAGGTGAGCAGGCAGGTTTCGAGGATGACCTTGACGATGGCGCCGCTGGCGTGGGCGAGCTCGACGACGGCGCGAATCTCCTGCTTAATGGCGTCGTAGTCCTGTTTGGTGGCGGATTTGAGCAGGCCGATGTTGAGGACCATGTCGATCTCTCTGGCACCGAGCTTGAGCGCGCGTGCGGCCTCGTCGCGCTTGGAGGCGGCGAGCGATGCGCCGAGAGGAAAGCCGATGACTGCGCCGACGGGAATGCCGGTCCCGGCGAGCGTATCGATGGCGCAGGCGATCCATGCGGGGTTGACCATGGCGCAGGCGAAGCGGTGCTCGGCTGCCTCGTGGCAGAGGCGGACGACCTGCGCGCGCGTGGTTTCGGGCTTGAGCAGTGTGTGGTCGATGACGGCGGCCAGCGCGGCAGGCGAGGAGAGAGCACGCGCGGCGAATGCGGCTGCATCGAAGAACTCGGAGGCGGCGATCCGGAGGTTGGGTTCAGTGATGGCGACGCTGCTCATGAAGCTCTCCTCGGAGGTGGCCTTGGTCTCGCTTGCACCGTTCTATCACAGGGGGATTGCGGCTGGCTCAATGCAGGCCGGAGCGCGAGCGGCGCGACGTTGGAGAGGCCAGCATACAATGCGCTGTATGTGGAAGTTGCGGTGTCGGTGCATTCTCAGCGGGTGGGGTCGGAGGGGAAGATGCGGATGTCTGGGACGTTGCGGTAGATTTCGGCATAGTCCATTCCGTAGCCGATGACGAACTTGTTGGGGACGTGGAAGCCGACGTAATCTGCCTCGATGGGGACGAGCCGCCGGCTGGGCTTGTCGAGGCAGGTGGCGATCTTGAGCGAGGCGGGCTTGTGGTGGAGCATGAGGCCGCGCAGGTAGCTGAGGGTGAGGCCGGTGTCGAGGATGTCCTCGACCAGGATGACGTGGCGTTTTTCGATGGGTGCGTCGATGTCCTTGATGAGCTTGACTGCGCCGGAGGAGACGCGGGCGCGGCCGTAGCTGGAGACGGCGACGAAGTCGAATGTGTTGTCGATGGAGATGGCGCGGGCGAGATCCGCGAGGAAGATGGCCGCGCCCTTGAGCACGCCGATGAGGACGATCGGCAGGCCGTTGGAGCGGCCTTCGTAGTCGGCTGTGATCTGGCGCCCCATCGCGGCGACGCGGTTGGCGATCTGGTCGGCGGAGAAGAGGATGTCCATCTCGGCGACGGGCGGAAAGACGATGGGAGCTTTTGTAGGCATGGAGTCAAGCGTAGCGTATGCGTGGGTGCGAGGTCGAGCCGGGAATAAGTTGAGCGGTGTAGCGTTGCTTCATTCCCGCGCCTGCGCGGTCAGTAAAGAGCAGGCCCACTGCGTGGATCGGTATGGATTTTTCCCGATGGGACACTTGGCGTTTGTGGGTTAACTGGTTGGTTACCCTTGGTGGTACCCACCCCCTGGGGGGTATTTGGGCGTAAGTTGATTCAATTCATGCGATTGCGGGTGGCATGTGTCCGTAAAAATTGGATTCCATTGGACTTACGGCTAAATATTAGACTCTGTTGTACTTATGAGGCATGATTCGGCTTGTTTTAATGCGCTAGCGTCGATTCGGTGCAAGTTGATGCTAAGTGTCCTGAGTGTGAAGGTTGTATAGGTCGGGCCTTCAGCCCTCTGGTTTGGGGTGCAATGTAGCCTGGGGCTGCGCCCCAGGCTGGTATACAGCGGGCCTTTGGCCCTTGGTTTTGTGCTACGAAGCAATGATTCAGTGTCCTGAGTCTGAAGTTCGGTTGAAGCTGTCCAAAAACTACAGGACCGGCGCTCAACGAGGAAAGAAGCAACAACGGAATACGGGGATTCTTCGCTGCGCTCAGAATGACAATTGCTAAAGAAGGCTGCGGTCGGAATGACAAGACTCGATTTAGAGTGGTAGAGGGATTGTGCGCCGTTGGGTATCCATAAGCTGAACGCTCTCGTCCGATATCAGTCGGATCGGTGTGACTGCTGCACGGCGGTTGACTTGGATGAGATGTGCGGAAGAAGAGGGAGATGCGGGACGATGCGGAGTGAGATTTTGGCGGTACAGGTGGAGTCGGCGGCGCGGGCGGCTGGGCTGGCGGTGGTGTCGAGCGACGCCGGCTCGACGGAGGCGGGCGGCGGGACGGCGAAGTTCCTGCTGGCGCTGGCCGGGGCTGCGGCGGCGGCCGAGAAGACGCAGTTGCTGGAGCTGAGCGAGCGGTTCGAGTTTGGGCGGCCGGACCTGAAGGACGGGGTGCAGGCGTACCTGTCGGAGGCGGCGAAGCGGCTGCGCAATCCGCGGCCGGAGTGTTATATGACGCTGCATGGGATTCCGTTGAGCTTTGGACGGTTCGGCTGGCCGTTCCACGAATCGAGCTCGGGCGCGGACACATCGCTGGTGCATGGGGAGGTGCGACTGGAGGACGGCGCGGAGAGCGTGCTGCACGCGAAGGTTGCCGCGTCGATGACGGTGACGTTCCGCGACGTGGTGGCCGCGCCGGAGCAGCCGTTTGCCGAGGGGTTTGTGTACAACGCAGTGCGCAAGACGATGGATCAGGGGCAGTTGGAGCTGGTGAAGAGCGGCAACCGGCAGCCTGTGCCGTTGACGACGCGCTACTACAATCCGAAGCACAAGACGTTCAGTTTCAACGATACGAGCGAGGCGCAGAGGCGGGAGTTTGTGGCCGGGAAGGTGTACTGGCTCAGCGGCGTGCTGGGCGGCGGCGAGCCGGTGTGGCTGCTGGATCCGCGAGACGCGCAGTACCTGAATGCGACGTTGGAGGATCTGCGCGGGGCGGTGGGCGCGCTGGCGGTGGAGGGGTTGCTGCATGTGGCGGCGGGCGCGGAGTATGGCGCGGCGACGGAGAAGCTGATGGAGCGGCGGGAGCAGTATGTTGCGCAGATGGAGCGGATGCTGGCGTTCATCAAGCCTTCGTTCAACGAGGAGATGCGGCACGGGCTGACGAATATGTGACGTGGGCCATGTCGTGCCGGTCTCGCGGAGGGACGTGGATGTTGGGACGGAGCTTGGCGGTTGGGCTGGGGCTGGCGATTGCGTTGGGGGCGGCGCGCGCGGGGGCGCAGGATGTGGGGGCGGCGGAGGAGTTGCCGGGAGCGACCCGTGTGGCGCGCGCGGCAGAGCCGGCGGTGGATGGATTGGCGCGGCGGGATGCGCAGACGGTTGCGTTGACGCTGGTGGGCAAGGCGGGCGGCGCGGAGCTGTCGGTGCATGACTTCTACTTCAACGGCGAGCCGGTGGGGACGGACAAGCTGCATCTGCGGCAGGTTGCGCCGGGGGTGGTGGAGATTGCGAGCGTGGCGTGGGAGGTGGGCTACTGGCGCTTTGCGGTGCGCGATGCGGCGAGCTACTACGGGCTGGGCGAGCGCTTCGACGCGCTGGACCACGCGCATACGGTGGTGAAGAACCTGTCGACGGACGATGCGGGGGTGAAGGGGAGTTCGAGCTACAAGCCGATCCCATTTTTTATGAGCACGACGGGCTATGGGCTTTGGGTGGACACGGCGGGGGAGGCGACCTTCGACATGAACGCGAGCGACCGGGACGAGATCGTGGTGGATGTGACGGCGGCGAAGCTGCGGATTGTGCTGTTCACGGGGCCGGAGTTTCCGGGAATACTGGAGCGGTTTACGGGGCTTGCGGGGCGGGCGATCATTCCGCCGTACTGGGCGTTTGCGCCGTGGAAGGCGCGAGACTACTACCAGAACGCGGCGCAGGTGGCGGAGGATGTGGACAAGACGCGGGCGCTGGGGCTGCCGGGGAGCGTGATCCTGATCGACTCGCCGTGGGCGGAGACTTACAACGATTACAAGTTCAACCCGAAGCAGTTCGACGACGCGGCTGCGATGGTGCAGCACCTCCACGAGGAGGGCTTCAAGATGGTTCTGTGGCACACGCCATGGATCGACTCGAAGAGCGATCCGCCAAAGGAGGCGGGCTTCGAGGGGAAGATTGCGCCCGTGGCGGAGAACTATGCGGAGGCGGCGGAGCAGGGGCTGTTTGTGAAGAGCCCGAACGGCAGTCCGTATGTGGGGCGGTGGTGGAAGGGCGAGGGATCGCTCATCGACTTCACCAATCCGAAGGCGAAGCAGTGGTGGCAGGGCCAGGTGCGGCAGGCGATTGCGGCAGGGGCGGACGGCTTCAAGGACGACGACGGAGAGGGGAGCTTTCTGGGCGACGTGCGGTTTGCCGACGGTACGGACCAGCGGCTGATGCGCAATCGCTATGCGGTGCTGTACAACAACGCGATGGAGGAGCTGATCCTGAAGGACCTGAAGGGCAATGGAGTGCTCTTTGCGCGCAGCGTTACGGTGGGGGCGAATGGCACCGGATTTCTGTGGGGCGGGGACAACGAGGCGAGCTTTTCGCCGCTGAACGGGCTGCCGACGGTGGTGACGGCGGGCCTGGGCGCGGGGCTGAGCGGGATGCCGCTGTGGACGGCGGACCTGGGCGGATACGAGGCGACGGCGACGACCCCCGATGCGCGGCTGCTGGAGCGGTGGACGGAGTATGCGGCATTTTCGCCGGTGATGGAGGTGATGTCGTCGAAAAACATCGGGCCGTGGGAGTTCGACGCGAATGGGCCGCCGGGCGGACACGCGGCGCTGGATGTCTATCGCCGGTACGCGGTGTTGCACATGAGCCTGTTTCCGTATCGCTATGCGGCGGCGCAGGAGGCTGCGCGGACGGGGATGCCGCCGATGCGCGCGCTGGTGCTGGAGTATCAGGACGACGCGCGGGCGCGGGCGACGAAGGACGAGTATTTATTTGGGCCGGATTTTCTGGTGGCCCCGGTGATCGACGAGGGAACCGAACGGGCGGTGTATCTGCCGACGGGCGATTGGGTGGACTACTGGACGGGCGCGGCGGTTGCGGGCGGGCAGGTGGTGGTGGCGGATGCGCCGCTGGATACGATTCCGCTGTGGGCGCGGGCGGGCGCGGTGATTGCGAAGATCCCCGAGGACGTGATGACGCTGGTGCCGCAGAAGGAGAGCGGGAATGCGGCGGTGCAGTCGCTGGACGACCGGCGGGTGTATGAGGCAATCGGTGGCGCGGCCGCGGGCGAGAAGACGAGTACGGATTTTGAAGGGCGCGCGGTGACGCGCACGGCGCAGTCGCTGAAGATTGCGGGAGGCCCGGCGGCGCGGGTGACGGTGCGCTGGCGGTTTGGGACGGTGGCGCGCGCGACGGTGAATGGAGTGGCTGTGCCGGTGCGGATGGGGACGGACGGGCCGTATGTGGAGTTTGACTATGCGGGAAAGAGCCTGGTGGAGTGGCAGTAGGGAGCAGGGATCAGGCTCATTAGGTGCAAAGGGGCACTCAGCGCTTCGTCGAGGCCGTGGTTAATTGTTGGTCGAGACTATAATTCGTACCTTATGACGGCAAAATGTATAACGCGAATTGGCCTCGCAGCCTTGGTTGTTGCTTGGATGGTGCCATCGCTCTCTGCGGTCATCATAGAAACGCACGATTACCACGGCAAGCGGGTTCAGTGCGTATATAGCGGACTCAGGGGTGTTGCACAGATGTGCGGCACACAAGGGTATGCGCGCGTATTCACCGGATATGTCAAGTCCGCCATCGCAGTCGGCGATACTGACAAGTTACTTCAATTGGTTCCAGACGAGGTCTTCGCCGGTGACTCCAGCGAAGCGGCCGTCGTCACCAATCAAGCGTGTCTCAACAGCAACATTCAGGCTGGAGACAAGTGGCTGTTTTATCTCTATCGCGACCCAAAGAGCAAAAGCTTGATTCTGTCATACGACGGCCCCAGCCAACCAGTCGCGAAGGCCAAAGACGACATTTCCATGCTACGAAAACGGGGCCGTCTTACAGACATGGGCATTATCGCCCAGGGCCGACGCATATAAATTGCTATATGCGTGATGGATGTAGATGGGCGACAAGGGGATATGAAAAATCCCCTGAAGTATTTTGCCGAGTTGCGCGAT
>JAJZDL010000238.1 GCA_021851465.1 Acidobacteriota bacterium | reverse complement strand
CGGCGTCAACTTTATCGACGTATACCTGCGCGAGGGGCGCTACGCATCGCCGTTGCCATTCATCCCAGGACAGGAGGCGGCAGGCGTAGTGGTCGCGCTCGGTCCCGAGGCTGCCGCGCGCGTTCCCTCGATCCAGGTAGGCGACCGGGTTGCGTGGTGTGGTGTGGCAGGCACGTATGCGCAGTACGCGGTTGCACCGGTGGAACGTCTGGTTGCAGTTCCCGACGGCGTCACCGTGCGGCAGGCTGCCGCGGCGATGTTGCAGGGCATGACGGCACACTATCTTGCGTACGCGACCTGCGCGATCCAGAAGGGCGACACGGTGCTGGTCCATGCGGGCGCGGGCGGCGTGGGTTTGTTACTGATCCAGATGGCCAAACGGATGGGCGCGCGCGTCTTCACCACCGTATCGACCGAAGAGAAGGCCGCTCTGGCGCGCGCCGCCGGCGCCGACGAGGCCATCCTGTATACGCGCGAAGACTTCGCCGCGAAGCTGCGCGCGCTGACCGATGGCGTCGGCGTTCCCGTGGTCTACGACTCGGTGGGCAAGACCACCTTCGATGGCAGCCTGGCCTGCCTGCGTCCCCGCGGGATGCTGGTCCTCTTCGGCGGATCGAGCGGCGCAGTGCCGCCGTTCGACCTCATCCAGCTCTCCGCGCGCGGCTCGCTCTTCATCACGCGGCCCACGCTGAAGGACTACACCGAAACGCGCGAGGAACTTCTGCGGCGCGCAGGCGATGTGCTCGGCTGGGTCGCCGAGGGAAGCCTCAAACTGCACCTCGAACACTGCTATCCGCTGGCCGAAGCTGCCCAGGCGCACCGCGATCTGGAGGCGCGCAAAACCGTCGGCAAGGTGCTGCTCATTCCGTAGCGGACAGCCCGCATACTTCGGCGCATTCAACGGCGCAAAGAGGCCCTGACAAATTCGCCAGGGCCTGTGGACTTTGCTGTGGAACGGATTGCGCACGCTGGCGCATTCCCGGTTCTATTGCATTTCCTCTTCTGCGCTACGCCAAGGGCAGGGCCGAGTTGGAGCTGCTCGCGGCCGGTTCGGCGGCTGGAGTGGGGCCGTTCTTCCCTTCCCCGGCTTTGCGGATGTCGATGCCACCCTTGAAGAACGCGCCGTCCTCGATGGAGATGCGCGCTGCCGCCACATCGCCAGTCAGCGAGCCTTCGCTGCGGATGTCCACGCGGTCGCTGGCATTCACATTGCCGCGCAGCTTGCCCAGCACAACAACCTCGCGCGCCAGGATGTTGGCCGCGACCTGGCCGTTGCGGCCGACGGTGACGCGGTTGCCGGGCAGGTTGATGGTGCCCTCCACCTTCCCGTCGATATACAGCGACTCCGAGCCGGAGACCTCTCCTTTGACGACCAGAGACTTGCCGATGGTGGCCTGTTCGCCGGACGGTACGCTCGGGCTTGCGGCGACCGGTGTCGCCGGTCTTGGAGTGCTGGACTCAAAGATGGTCGGTGGCGGTGCCGCGGGGCGCGCTGGCTCAGGGGTAGCGGGTGCGATCGGTCCAGCCTGGTTCGGTTTCCACATGGTTCGTCTGTTTCCTTTCCTGGTTGCCTGAATGGTTGGTGCGGTTGATGTGCCCAGTCTTGCCTGCCTGCTGCCGATCAAGGTCAACCGCAACGCACGGCGATTGCCGCAAGCGTCCTGACAGGACGATTCTACTCCGTGCCGATCCACAGGAACGCGGTTGCCTCTGCAAATCTCGCCCCCGGTCCGCTGAGCGACACCCCAACACCCAGGTCGCGGGCCTTGGCCCTCATCCAGCGCGTTCGGAGGAGATGTACTTAATCTTGGATGCTGCGCCGGTGCGAAGGTTGGCCATCGCCATCTTTGAAGCCATCGTTTGCAGGGCCGCTTGCTTCGTCCGGGCCAACCGCGTTACTCTGCCGCCCATGCAGATCTCTCGTTCCGCTGCCGTGCATCTGCCGCAATGGACGCTCGCCTTCACGCTCGTTCTGTTGGCGCTGGGTGCCGTACATCTCTCGCAGTTCACCGCGTATGCCGCGCCCGCAAAGACACACACCGTAACGCTGGGCGCGCCGCGCAGGGCGCTCTACACCCCGCCTGGCAGCGCCTCCCCCGTGGGCAAGCCCACCGACCCCATCGCGCTGAAGATCCGCACGCTGCTGGTAGATGGACAGCAGAAGGAGTGGACCACCGGCGACCCCCACGACGTCACCGACCGCAGCTTCACCATCCGCCGCGCGCTGCGCCTGAACGACTCCCTGCCCGGAGATGCGGTGCCCCGCTGGAGTTGGCAGCCGGGGCCATGGCTTCTTGTGGATCGCGTCACCGGCCACATCGCAGCGCTGCATCTGCCGGACTTCGACGCTGCCGTCTCGGATGCGGTGTGGTTCCGCGACTACGCGGCGTACTGCGGAGTGGGCACTACGGCCAGGGGAGGGCTCTTCGCCGTCGTCGCGCAGCTTGGCGCGCGCCGCGCCGTCGTGCAGCAGCAGATCGGCAAGTGGCCGCAGAGCGCGCCCGCCGAGCCCGTCTGCAATGCGGCCGTCTGGCAGCGCGCGCCGATGCGTGTCACAATCCAGCCCAACGGCGGCGACGCCATCACCTTCGATGTTGTCGGCGCCGCCTCGCTGATCGAAGAGGACGACCCCGCCGACGCGCCGTAGCCCGCCGCAGTGCGCCCATCGCCGCAACGCGCCCCAGAACCTGTCTGGAAGCAGTTCTTCTCCCCGAAGATTTACGCATTGTCATTCTGAGCGCAGCAAAGAATCCCCGTATTGCGTCGTTGCTTGTTTCCTTGTTGAGCGCCGGTTCCGTCGTTTCTGGACAGACTCTCAGACGCTCGCAGCAGGCTGCAACCCACCCAAACATCCGCTCTGCGATTGCCTCTCCCCGTGCCGCGCCCTAGGGAACCTCTGATTAAGTCTATTGTCCCTATAACGGTCGTCATTCTGGGCCGATTTTGGCCCAGAATCTCGGTCGTTCGCAAGCTGCGGGGCAAAATTGAGACTTGTTCAGGCCTTCCCTAGCGGGACGCACCGGAGATGTATGCATGCAGGTGGCGGATCGTCTCCTGCTGCTCGGAGATCACATACTTCACCAGGTCGCCGATGGAAAGCACGCCGACCACCATGCCCTCTTCGAGAACCGGAAGGTGCCGGATGTGGCTCTCCGTGATGATGCGCAGGCACTCATCCACCGTGTGCTCTCGGGTGACCGTGATGACCGGGCTGCTCATGATCTCGGAGACCAGCATCTCCTTCGAGAAGTGCCCCTTCAGCACCACCTTGCGCGCGTAGTCGCGCTCGCTGACGATGCCCACCAGCTTCGTCCCTTCCATCACCAGCAGCGCGCCCACGCCCTTGTCCGCCATGATTTCGATGGCGCGATAGACCGTGGCCTCCGGCGCTATCGACAGGATCTCGCCCTCCTTCAGCCGCAGGATCGTGCCGATAGTAGTCGTCAGTTCGCTCATAACTGCACCTCGT
>JAJZDL010000021.1 GCA_021851465.1 Acidobacteriota bacterium | reverse complement strand
ATAGCCATCCAGTATGCAGCCGCGGTGCGTGTCCTTCTCCTTTAGGCGATGCAGCACCATCTGGTTGACGATGTCGTCGTCCACCAGATGCCCTTCCCCCATGATCTCCTTCGCCCTCAGCCCCAGTTCAGTCCCCCTGGCGATGTTGCCGCGCAACAGGTCGCCAGTAGAAATCTGCGGTATGCCGTACTTGGCGGCCAGAAGTTGCGCCTGCGTCCCCTTGCCGACGCCAGGTGCGCCCATAAGAAGAACCGGCCCAGGCAGCAATTCAGTCTCCGCCAGGGCCTTCGGATGCGTCTCGAATATGTGTCTCAATGGGGTTATCCTACCAACTGCGCCGTCCTCGAATCCGACCGCTCTTCGGAGAGAAGCCGTCGTAATGGCGCATAATGAGTTGAGATTCAATCTGCTGCACCGTGTCCATGGCGACGCCAACAACGATCAGCAGAGAGGTCCCGCCGAAGTAGAAGGTGAAGCCGAAGCCGTTGGTCATAAAGTTCGGAAGAGAATCGAATGCGCGTCCGATCAGCCATAGGTGGTTGAAGTGGATGCCGCTCATCAGCATCGTAGGGATCATTTGAATGATCACCAGATAGAGCGCACCAACCAGCGTGATCCGCGTCAGAACGTCGTTGATAAAGTCCGAGGTGCGCCGGCCCGGACGAATCCCCGGAATAAATCCGCCGTACTTGCGCATATTGTCGGCGATATCGTCAGGGCGAAAAACAATGGAAATATAGAAGTATGCGAAAAAGATGATCGCGAACGCATTAAGCAGCACATACCAAGGCTCGCCGGGGGCTATATTGCGGAAGATGGGCCCGAAAAACGCGGTGTCCTCCAGCTTCGCACTGCCGAAAAAGCCCATGCCGGCAAACAGAAATGGCGCCGAGATAATTGAACTGGCAAAGATGATCGGCATCACGCCGCCCGAGTTCACCCGCAGCGGAAGGTGCGTGGATTGGCCGCCCATCATCTTGCGTCCCACAATGCGCTTGGCATACTGCACCGGAATGCGGCGTTCAGACCGCTCCACATACACAATAAACGCGACCACCGCAATCATCGCAACGATCAGGACCACCAGGACCAAGGGCGTCAATGCCCCCCAGGTATCGTCGCGGAACTTGGCGTAAAGATCCATCACGCCGCGCGGCAGCCCAACCACGATGCCGGTAAAGATCAGCAACGACATTCCATTGCCAACGCCGCGATCGGTGATCTGTTCGCCCAGCCACATGATAAACGCAGTTCCGGCCGTCAACGTAATCACGCACATCGGGATGAACGCGGCGCGCGAGATCGTCACCATCGACGTGGAAGCGCCAGTCAGAGTCAGAGCAATTGCGAAGGACTGTATGACACCCAGCAAAACCGTGACATAACGGGTCCACTGCGTAATCTTGCGGCGCCCCAGTTCGCCTTCCTTCTGCAGCTTGGCCAGCGGCTCATAGATAACGGTGAGCAACTGGAAGATGATCGATGCCGTAATGTACGGCATGATTCCCAGCGCGAAGATCGTGAGCCGGCGAAGGTTGCCGCCCGTGAACAGATCCCCAAGCCCCAGCAGTGAACTGGAGTTCGCGTTGAAGTACTGCGCCAGCGCGTCCGCATTGATGCCCGGAGTCGGAATAAACGCACCCAGCCGATAGACCGCCAGCAAGCCAAGCGTGAACAGAACGCGCTTGCGCAGATCGGGAATGCGGAAGATGTTGGCGAATTTCTCGAACATCGAAACCTCTTCGCTGTTGCAGGAAGCAGCCCTCGCAGACCGCCCCTCCATGGGGTAAACCTTATCCTAACCGAATACGCCGGTTGGACGCACCCGATAAACTGCTAGCCGATCTGGATCGCCTTGCCACCGGCCTTCTCAATGGCTGCCTGCGCAGACTTCGAGAACTTGTGCGCATGGATCGTCACCGGAACGGTCAGAGCGCCATTGTTGAGCACCTTGATCAGGCCGCCCTTCTTGCGCAGCAGGCCCAGCGAGATGATCCTATCCAGCGTGAACTCTGTCTCCGGCGCGCTCGCCAGGATCTCCGCGACCCGGTCCAGCCCCAGCACCGTGTACTCGACGCGAAAGATATTGTTGAAGCCGCGCTTCGGCAGGCGCCGGTGCAGCGGCATCTGCCCGCCCTCGAAGCCGCGCATCAGCGACGACCCGGAGCGCGAACCCTGCCCCTTGTGGCCGCGCGTAGACGTCTTGCCCATGCCGGAACCCATGCCCCGGCCCACTCGCTTCTTGTTTTCGTTCGCCTTCTTGGGCGCGCGCAGATTGGAAAGATTTCGGATTGCCATGTCGTGTTTCCTCGCTATAACGCCGACAGCTCACTGGCCGGTCGACTCGCATGTAATGCGCCGCTGCATGAGCTGCGGCGTTTGAAGCTAAATAAAGCTAAGAAGACCGCTCGATTATTCGACAACGCGAACCAGATGCGGCACCTTCGCCACCATCCCGCGCACAGAGGACGTGTCTTCACGCTCCACAATCTGGTTGAGCCGTGTAAACCCAAGCCCCTGGACCACCAGCTTGTGCTTCATCGGCGTGCATATCTTCGAGCGGAAGTACTGTAACTTGATCTTCGCTACGGCTGTCGGTTTGGCCATGACTAGAGCTCCTCTACGGACTTGCCGCGCAACGCCGCCACTTCGGCCTTGTTGCGTAGCTGGATCAGTGCGTCGAACGTCGCCTTAATAACGTTGTGCGGGTTGGCCGAGCCAAGCGACTTGGTCAGCACATTCTGCACCCCAGCCGAGGTCATCACGGCGCGCACCGTCTTGCCGGCAATCACACCCGTGCCTTCAGGCGCGGGCTTCAACATCACCGAACCGGCGCCGTAGTGGCCCAAAACCTGGTGCGGAATCGTGGTCGGCGTCAGGTTGATCTTGAACAGCCTCTTCTTGGCCGCCTCGATCCCCTTGCGAATCGCCTGCGGGACCTCCTTGGCCTTTCCCGAACCGTACCCCACAACGCCCTCGCCCGGATCGCCAACCACAACCAACGCCGCGAACGACATGTTCTTGCCGCCCTTCACCACCTTCGTGACGCGGTTGATCGAGACCACCTCATCCTTCAGGTTCAACCGGTTCGCGTCGAACTTTTTCTTCATCATTGCCATCTGCCATGCCTCTTTCCGGCTGCCCGTTGGGGCGCCACGAAACCTGTAACTGAAACCCTAAAATTCAAGCCCGGCCTCGCGCGCCGCATCCGCCAGCGCCTTCACGCGCCCGTGATACAGGTACCCACCGCGGTCGAAGACCACCCGCTTGATCCCCTTCTCCTGTGCGCGCTCGGCGATCAGCTTGCCCACCGCTCCCGCGGCCGCCACGTTGCCCCCGTAGTGCTTCGCCTCGGCCTTCTTGCCGAACGAGGACGCAGAAGCCACTGTGACGCCATTGAGGTCGTCGATCAGTTGTGTGTATATGTGGTTCAGTGAGCGGTAGACGTTCAGGCGCGGGCGCTCGGCGGTACCGGTCATCTTCTCTCGGATGCGCGCATGGACGCGCTTGCGGATTACGTTGCGTTCGCGTGGCTTCAGCATGTTCGTTCTTCCTTCCTAGTGGCGTCGCCAGAGTGCTGGTGACGTTCGGTTTATATATACGGCAGTAAGTTGTGGGCTTTGCTCGGCATTCACAACTCAGCCCTCACATCTGCTTTTGCTTTACTTCGCTCCGGTCTTGCCAACCTTCTTCTTCAGCCGCTCGCCGGTGTAGCGCACACCCTTGTTCTTGTACGGGTCGGGCTTGCGCAGCGATCGCATGTCGGCAGCCACCTGCCCCACCTTCTGGCGGTCGATCCCGGTAATCGTTAGGTGCGTCTGCTTCGGATCGACGGCAACCTCAATCCCCGCGGGCAGAGGAAATTCGATCTGGTGCGAGTAACCCAGCGTAAACACAACTGTGTTCTTCCCCTTCATCTCGGCCCGGTACCCGATGCCCACAATGTCGAGGTCCTTGCTCCAGCCTGTGGTCACGCCCGCAACAGCATTGAAGACCAGTGCGCGCGCCAGTCCATGGAACGCGGCCTGTTTGTCGTTCTCGCGCTCTGCGATCAGTTGCCCATCTCTCTGCGCCAGCTTGATCCCGCCGGGAAGCATAGCGGTCACCTTGCCCTTCGGGCCTTCCACAAGCACCGTGTTGCCGTCTGCGCTCACCGTGTACTTGACGCCGGCTGGCATTGGAATTGGCTTCTTGCCGATACGAGACATTCTTGAACCCTCTTTGGCTTGCGAGTCCCGGAGAACGATCGCTCTCCATTCCACTGCAGCCGACAACTTTGCACACCATACAGCCAAACTCTAACTAAAATCTCCGGCGCATATCTCTCCGCGCCCTTCGACTACCAGACCTCGCACAGAATCTCGCCGCCCACGCCCTCGCGGCGTGCCTGCCGTCCGGTCATCACGCCCTTCGGCGTCGTCATAATCGATATGCCAAGACCGCCCTGCACCCGCCGAATCTCGTCGCGACCGAGATACACGCGGCAGCCAGGCCGGGAGACGCGCTGCAAGTCCCGGATCACGGCCTCGTTGTTCGGGCCGTACTTCAGATACACGCGCAGAACCTTCATGCCGCCCTCTTCGGTCGGCTTGTAGTTGGCGATATACCCCTCTTCCTTCAGAATGCGCGCAATCTCGCTCTTCAGCTTGGAGGCAGGCACGTCGAGCTTCTGGTGGCGCGCGCGGATGGAGTTGCGGATGCGCGTCAGAAAATCAGCTACAGGATCGGTCAGGTTCATTCATTCTCCTTCATCCCCGTCCGCTCGCCGTGTCTTTCAACAGAGAGGACCAGCAGGAATGTTGCTGCTTGTATTCGATCGGCCGGATCGCGGCCCTTGGTGTAACCGTACTTCCTCCAGACTTCTGCATCCTTGGCGGATTAGGTCTCTGGAAGAGTGGTGCGCACACGACAACCGTTTCAGTATACAGGTTGCCGCGCCCGTCCGCTTACCAACTCGACTTCACGACGCCCGGAATCTCGCCCTTCAGCGCAAGCGATCGGAAGCAGAGACGGCAGACCCCAAACTTGCGCAGAAATGCGCGGGGGCGGCCGCAGAGCTGGCAGCGGTTGTGCTGGCGGGATTTGAACTTCGGTTTCTTTGCGTCTTTGACGCGCTTTGCTGTGGTTGCCATAGTGTTTGCTCTCTGTCCTCAATGCAAATTCTGTTGCGGCCCGATGGGACGGCCAGTTACGCTCCAACCCGGAACGGCATGCCAAATCCCTTCAACAAGGCGCGCGCCCCGTTGTCGTCCTTCGCGGTGGTCACGATGGTGACATTCATGCCCTTCAGCTTGTCCACCTTCGCATAGTCGATCTCGGCAAAAATCAGTTGGTCGCGCAGGCCCAGCGTGTAGTTGCCGCGGCCATCGAAGCTCTTCGACGAGACGCCGCGAAAGTCGCGCACGCGCGGCAGCGCAATCGAGATCAGCCGGTCCAGAAACTCATACATCTTGTCGCCCCGCAGCGTCACCATCGCGCCGATCGGCATCCCCTCGCGCACCTTGAACGCGGCGATCGACTTCTTTGCCTTTGTCGTCACCGGCTTCTGTCCGGCAATCGAGGCCAGGTCCGCCACCAGCGGATCCATGATCTTCACGTTCTGCGTGGCTTCGCCCAGGCCCATGTTGATCACAATCTTCTCTAGCCGCGGAATCGCCATCGCGTTGTCGATGCCGAGTTCCTTGGCTATCGCCGGCCGGATCTCGCTCATGTACTTCTCTTTGAATCGTGCCGCCATCGTCGTCTTCGCTCTCTCCACGTTTCCCGGAGTGGGCCTCGCGGCCCGTATACCGATTCGTGGGGTAAACATGAATTTAGAAACCCTGGGTCTGCCGTTCCTGCTGCATTACTTCTTGTCCACAATCGTGCTGCCGCTTGCCTTCGAAAAACGCACTCTGTTGCCGTCTTCGACGCGGCTGCCGACCCGCGTCTTGTTCCCATCGCCATCCACCAGCATCACATTCGAGACGTGAATGGACGACTCCTGCTCCGCAATGCCGCCCTTGATGTTCTTCTGCGGGTTTGGCTTCACATGCTTCTTGATCATCATCACATGCTCGACCAGAAGGCGCTCGCGATCCGCAATCACGCGCAGCACGCGGCCTCGTTTGCCCTTGTCCTTGCCGGCGATCACTTCAACCGTGTCGTTGCGCTTGATCTTGATCTTGCTCTTCGTGACGGGCTTTTGCTTCGTCGGCATTGCTGTCCCTCTCGCCTCGGCCTTCTGTCGGAGCCGGAATCCGCCTTGCGTTCATTCTCCCCAGCGCTCTTCGCTCCACGCTGGGAACTCAAAAATCACAACTGGCTTAAATCACCTCGGGCGCCAGAGACACAATCTTCAAAAACTTCTTGTCGCGCAACTCGCGCGCCACCGGGCCAAAGACGCGCGTCCCCACCGGCTCGTTGCTATCGTCGATTACAACGGCGGCGTTCTGGTCGAAGCGAATGTAGGTGCCGTCGCGCCGGCGGTACTCCTTGCGCGTGCGCACTATCACCGCCTTCACCACCTTGCCCTTCTTCACCGTGCCGTCGGGAGAGGCCTCCTTGACCGCGGCCGTCACCACATCGCCGAGCCCGGCCTTCTTGCCCAGGCCGCCGCCCAGAGGCAGAATCACCTGCAACTTGCGCGCGCCGGAGTTGTCGGCAACATCGAGCATCGTTCTCATCTGTACTGACATCTTCGTTCTCCTGGGCCATCTGGCACGGGGACATCGCCCCTTGAAGTCTCCGCTGCAACGCGGGCGCAGAGGGCCCCGCGACGGTTCTCAATCTACGCTTCGACGACTGCCGCCTTCTCGTCCAGTTGCGAGAGAGACGAACGCCGAACAATCTCCTCCAGCGACCAGCGCTTCAGCTTCGATAGCGGCCGCGTCTCGCGGATGCGCACCACATCGCCGACCCGTGCCGAGTTCAGCTCGTCGTGCGCGTAGAACTTCTTGTTCGACTTCATCACGCGCTTGTACTTCGGGTGCGCCTTGCGCATCTCGATCTCGACCACGATCGTCTTCTCCATCTTGGTCGAAACCACAAGCCCAACCTTCTCGTTGCGGCGTGCGGCCGCCGCTTCAGGGGCCGCGGCTGCGGCGGTCTTTACAGTGTCTGCCATAATTAGTCCTTCTTCGATCTCTTGCGTGCGGTGCGTGTGCTCGCGGCCGGCGCGACGGTTGCGGCTGCGGGCGATGCGGCCTTCGCAGCCAGGATCGCGCGCTCGCGTGCCACGGTCTGGATGCGCGCAATGTCGAGCTTCAGCTCGCGCAGCTTCTTGGTGCCTTCATTGTTGCCAAGGCTCTTCTGAAAGCGAATGCGAAAAATCTGTTCGGCGGACTTGCTCCGTTGTACGGGAAGCTCTCCGTCGCTGAGGTTGCGTATCTTTTCGAGTTCCATATTGGTCTTCTTTCGTCTCTGCTTCGTTCGGCCAGCAGGCCCTTCGACTCAACTACTACTGCACGGCCACGTTTGTCTTGACGCTGTGTCGCTGGATAAAGACAGTCTTCAAAGGCAGCTTGTGCGCAGCCAGTCGCATGGCCTCCCTCGCCAATTCAGGAGATACGCCCTCCATCTCAAACAGGATCTTCCCCGGTCGAACAACCGCGACCCAGTGGTCGGGAGCGCCCTTGCCCTTGCCCATGCGCGTCTCAGCCGGCTTCTTGGTGATCGGCTTGTCCGGAAAAATGCGCAGCCACACCTTCCCGCCGCGTTTAATAAACCGCGTCATCGCAATGCGGCTCGCCTCGATCTGCCGATCGGTAATATAGCCGCACTCCTGCACCTTCAGGCCGAAGTCGCCGAACGACAGATCCGAACCGCGCCACGCCTTGCCGCACATGCGCCCGCGTTGCTGCTTGCGAAACTTGACCTTCTTTGGCAATAACATAATAAAAACCCTCTAAATCCGCCCGCTAATTCAATTTGCCTTGTGCAAGCTTCACAACTGGCCTTAGAACACGCCAGTCGTTGTGCCCTGGTCGCGCCGCTTCTTCTGCTCGTAAATATCGCCGCGGTAAACCCACGTCTTCACGCCGATGATCCCGTAGGTCGTATGCGCTTCGGAAAAACCGTAGTCGATGTCCGCGCGCAGAGTGTGCAGTGGAAGGCGGCCCTGAAGATACCATTCCGAGCGCGCAATCTCGTTGCCGTTCAGCCGCCCGGAGACCCGCACCTTGATCCCCTTGCACCCAAAACGCAGCGCGGAATCGACCGACTTGCGCATCGCGCGACGGAAGCTCACACGCTTCTCCAGTTGCAGCGCAATGTTCTCGGAGACCAGTTGCGCGTCCAACTCCGGTTTGTTCACCTCCAGAATGTCGATGAAGACCTCGCGCGAGCTCCGCTTCTGGATGTCGGCCTTCAACTTGTCGATCTCCGCGCCCTTGCGCCCAATGATGATGCCCGGACGCGCAGTGCGGATAATCAGCCGCAGCTTGTTGCCGGGGCGCTCCACCTCGACCGAGCTGACGCCCGCAGCCTTCAACTTCTCGCGCAGCTCGGCCTTCAGCTTCACGTCTTCGACCAGAAGCTTGTCATAGCCGCGCTCAACAAACCACCGAGACTTCCACGGCTTGTTAATGCCGAGGCGTAACCCATACGGATGGACCTTCTGTCCCATAGCTTCCCTTTACTCCGCCCGCAATCGGTTGAGCCGACGGGGCCTGCTGCAAAATCCTAAGTCTACCGGAAGGTTCCCGGCACTGCTATCGCTGCTACACAAACCTACTTCGCTGCGACCTTCTTTGCTGCGGCCTTCTTTACCGCAGGCTTCTTTACAGCCGCCTTCTTTACTGCTGGCTTCTTGGCAGCCGGCTCCGCAATGTCTGCCGACACAACCTTCACATCTGCCGCCGCGGACTTCTTCTCCGCCACAGTCACGATGACATGTACCAGCCTGCGCTGGTAGCGGAACGCCCGCCCCATCGGCGCGGGCCGGATGCGCTTCAGCCGTGGCCCTTCGTTGGCCACCGCCGTGCGCACGTACAGGTTGTCGACATCGACATCGAGCCCCTGCTCCTGAGAGACGTACGTCGCGTTCTGGATGGCCGAGCGCAACACCTTCTCGACCACCGGCCCCATCCGTTTGCTGGAGAAATGCACAGTGTTCAGCGCCTGCTCCACCCGCATCCCCTTGATGGTGTCAAGTACCAGCTTCGCCTTCTGCGGGCTGCTGCGCTGGAACTTCGCCTCCGCGCGGAACTCTCTGACCTTCTCTGCTGCGATCTTCGCCATGACTTTGGTCCTTCAAACTGTGTGCTGCGTCTACATGCTGCAAATCTCAATGACTGACTGCGGCCAGGTGCCGCGGCCTACTTCGGCTTTGCCGTGGTCTCGGCCGCGCGCGCGGAGTGGCCCTTGAACGTGCGCGTCGCGGAGAACTCGCCCAACTTGTGCCCAACCATGTTCTCCGTCACATAGACCGGAATGAACTTGCGCCCGTTGTGTACGGCAATGGTGTGGCCGACCATGTCGGGAAATATCGTCGAGCGGCGAGACCACGTGCGTACAACCTTCTTGTCGTTGCTCTGGTTCATCGCCGCAATCTTCACCTGCAGATGCGTGTCGATGAACGGGCCCTTCTTTGCGGAACGTGCCATGCTGTGACTCCAGATTCCTGCTGCGGTTACGGTGCTGTGTACGACGAATCTCTTGGTTGCGAGACTTGGTGTTGCCGTGGATCTCAAAACAATAAAGTACTTTTACTTTTTATTGCCTGTTTCTTTTACTTGCCCCGGCGGCTGACGATAAATACATCGGTCCGCTTGTTGTTGCGCGTCTTGTAGCCGCGCGTCGGCTGGCCCCATGGGGTGACCGGGTGGCGTCCGCCAGACGTCTTGCCCTCGCCGCCGCCGTGCGGATGGTCGACCGGGTTCATCGAGACCCCCCGGTTCGACGGGTTGATCCCCTTCCAGCGGTTGCGCCCTGCCTTGCCGATGCTCACGTTCTCATGGTCGGTGTTGCCCACCTGCCCGATCGTCGCCATGCACTCCACAAGCACCTTGCGCGTCTCGCCCGAGGGCAGCTTCAGCAGTGCATAGTCGCCTTCCTTCGCGATCAGGTTCACCTGTGCGCCCGCCGAACGCGCCATCTGCGCTCCCTTGCCCGGACGCAGTTCGATGTTGTGCACGATCGTTCCCAGTGGAATGTTCTTCAACGGAAGAGCGTTGCCCACCAGAATATCGGCCTCCGGCCCGCTCATGATCGACTGTCCCACCTTCAGCCCGATCGGCTGGATGATGTACCGCTTCTCCCCGTCGGCATAATGCACCAGCGCAATGCGCGAGCTGCGGTTCGGGTCGTACTCGATCGTTGCGACAGTCGCGGGTATGCCGTACTTGTCGCGCTTGAAGTCGATCAGGCGCAGCTTCTGCTTGTGGCCGCCGCCCTGGTGCCGGATGGTCATCCGTCCGGTGCTGTTGCGTCCACCAGTGCGCTGCTTCACGGACAGTAGCGGCTTGTGCGGCTTGTCCGTCGTCAGGTCGTCGTTCACCAGCTTTGTCTGAAAGCGCAGTGTCGGGGTAATCGGTCGAAATGATTTGATCGGCATTTTTCTTGGCTCCTAGCTCTCAGTTAGCTGTTAGCTAGTTCTCTTTCTAATCTGCGCGGCTTGCTCGCCGCATCTAAAATTCAACTCGCAACTTGCAACCGCTCCGGCTTACAGGCTGTTGAGATACTCCGGCATCTTCTGCCCGTCCTGTAGCCGCACATAGGCCTTCTTCCAGTCGGGACGGTAGCCCGCAAACTTTCCGCGGCGGCGTTCCTTGCCTTCCACCGTGGCCGTGCGTACGCCGCTCACCTTCACCTTGAAGAGCGTCTCCACGGCCTGCTTTACCTCGGTCTTGGTGGCCTTCGTGTCAACCTCGAAGACCAGCGTGTTCTGCGTCTCTTTCACGCCCATGCCCTTCTCTGTGATGAGAGGGCGGCGAATCACTGTATAGAGGGTTGGCATTTACGCAACCTCCTTCTCGGCGTCGGCTTCATTGCCTTCCGCTGCGGCCTTGCTGCGCTTCGATATGAACTTCTTCAACATCTGCTGCAATGCCTCGATCGCGTCCTTCGAGAAGACCGCATGTTCGTAACGCAACAGGTCGTACGGATGCACCTCGGAGCTAAGCACCAGCTCCACGCCCGGCAGGTTACGTGATCCCAGATACAGGTTCTCGCTCAGCATCTGGCTGGATTCAACCAGCAGCGTCGTCTTCCCCGCATCCAGCCTGTCCAGCGCGGCGCGGAAGAGCTTGGTCTTGGCCTCGGGAACCTTGAACGACTCCACCACCGTAAACTTTCCATCCGCAATCTTCGCCGCAATCGCTGAACGCAGCGCGCCCATCAGCTTCTTCTGCGGAAACGCATATTCATAGCTGCGCGGCTTCGGCCCATGGACCGTGCCGCCGGAGCGCCACAGAGGGCTGCGGATCGACGCAATGCGCGCGCGCCCAGTCCCCTTCTGCTTCCACAGCTTCCGCCCCGCGCCCGATACCAGCCCGCGCGTCTTGGTGGACGCGGTGCCCTGGCGCAGTGCGGCGCGGTAGTGCTTCACCGACTCCCACAGCAGCGCGTCGTTGATCGCGCCGGAGAAAACTTCGTCGAGAAGTTCAAACTCTCCGACCGCCGTCCCCGCAAGATTCACTACCTTGATCTTTGCCATCGCTCTTCTCTCTTCATCCCCGCCATCGATGCGGCGGAGCTAAACTTTGTTTGCCCGGAACCCGCAATGCGAATCCCTTGCCTGCCTCTTTACTTCTGCTTTACTTCTTCTTCGGCGAAGCCTTCTTCGATGCCTTCAACGGATCGAGCGTCGTGCCTCCGGCAAACCCGCGGCGCTCGCGCGGCGGCGCCTTTGCCTTCGAGATCAGAACATACCCATCGCGCGGGCCCGGCACTGCGCCCTCCACCATCAACAGGTTCTCCTCCACATCGATCCCGCGAATGCGCAGGTTGCGCACCGTGATCTGCGCGTGGCCCATGTGGCCCGGCATCCGCTGCCCCGGAAAGACGCGCGACGGAAACGAGGACGCGCCGATCGATCCCTGCACCTGGAACATGTGCCCATGCGCCTTCGGGCCGCCGCCAAAGTGGTGCCGCCGTACCACGCCGGCAAACCCGCGTCCCTTCGACGTGCCGATCACGTCGACAAACTTCTCATCGGTGAAAATATCCACCAGAACACGGTCGCCCGCCTTCACCGCGATGTCGTCGCCTTCCTTCGCGACCTCCAATGCAACCTCTTTTATTCTGCGCGCGGGGGGCACGTCCGACTTGGCAAAGTGGCCAGTCATGGGCTTGTTTACCTTCGACGCCTTGGTGAAATCCACATAACCGATCTGCGCTGCGTCGTAGCCGTCCTTCGCCTGCGTCTTGAGCTGCGTAATCACGCACGGCCCGGCCTTCAGCACCGTCACCGGGTGAACGTCGCCGCGGTCGTCGAAGAGCTGTGTCATCCCGATCTTCTTGCCCAGAATCCCTGTAACTGGCATTGCTTCTTCCTTTCCTCATCATGCCGGGCTTTGTGCCTGGCACTGTAGGCGCTTCCTCAATGTGGGCCGCCGACTGCCTCTGCTGTCTCGCTGCTCTCTACTTCTGCACCGTCTTGATCTCGACATCCACGCCCGCCGGAAGGTCGAGCTTCATCAGCGCGTCCACCGTCTGCTGGGTCGGCTCAAGGATGTCGATCAGCCTCTTATGTGTGCGTATCTCGAATGCCTCGCGAGACTTCTTGTCCACATGCGGCGAACGCAACACGCAGTACTTGTTCTTCATCGTCGGCAGCGGGATCGGTCCCGCAACCTGCGCGCCGGTGCGCTTCGCCGTCTCCACAATCTCGCCGGTCGACGTGTCCAGCACGCGGTAGTCGTACGCCTTCAAACGAATCCTGATCCTCTGTCCAGCCATCGTGTGTCTCTCTTCTCTTGTCTCTTGCGAGACCCCTCAAAGATCGTTTGGAGTAACCGGCGGCGATGAACTTCTACACCGGCCGCCGGCCCTCGTTCGTCTTGAACTGCTCCCTGCTCCCTGCCCTTACTTGATGATCTCGCTGATGGTGCCCGCGCCGACCGTCCTGCCGCCCTCGCGGATGGCAAACCGCAGCCCCTTCTCCATGGCCACCGGAGTGTGCAGCGTCACCTCCAACTGAACGTTGTCCCCCGGCATCACCATCTCGGTGCCCGCAGGCAGCTTCGCCGAGCCGGTCACGTCCGTCGTCCGGAAGTAGAACTGCGGACGGTAGCCGTCGAAGAACGGAGTGTGCCGCCCGCCCTCCTCCTTGCTCAACACATACACCTCGCCCTTGAAGTTGGTGTGCGGCGTGATCGAACCAGGCTTGGCCATCACCATGCCGCGCTCCACATCTTCCTTCGCAATGCCGCGAAGCAGCAGCCCCGCGTTGTCGCCCGCCAGGCCCTCGTCCAACTGCTTCTTGAACATCTCCACGCCCGTGCACACCGTCTGCTGCGTCTCGCGGAAGCCCACAATCTCGCACGCCTCGCCCACCTTCACCTTGCCCCGCTCGATGCGCCCGGTCACCACCGTGCCCCGGCCCGAGATCGAGAAGATGTCCTCGATCGGCATCAGGAACGGAAGATCCAGCGCCCGCGTCGGCTGCGGAATGAACTTGTCCACCGCCTCCATCAGCTCGTCGATCTTCGCCTCCCACTTCGCCTCGCCGTTCAACGCGCCCAGCGCGGAGCCGCGAATGATCGGAGTGTCGTCGCCCGGATAATCGTACTTCGACAACAGCTCGCGCACCTCCATCTCCACCAGCTCGATCAGCTCCGGATCCTCCACCGCGTCGCACTTGTTCAAAAACACCACAATGTACGGAACCCCAACCTGCCGCGCCAGCAACACATGCTCCTTGGTCTGCGGCATCGGCCCGTCGGTCGCCGCAACCACCAGGATCGCCCCGTCCATCTGCGCAGCGCCCGTGATCATGTTCTTGATGTAGTCCGCGTGCCCAGGACAATCCACATGCGCGTAGTGGCGGTTCGCCGTCTCGTACTCCACATGCGCCGTCGCAATCGTAATGCCGCGCTCCCGCTCTTCCGGCGCGTTGTCGATCGAATCGAACGAGCGAAATGAGTTCTTCGGGTTGTGCTTCGACAGTACCTTCGTGATCGCCGCCGTCAGCGTCGTCTTGCCGTGGTCGATGTGCCCGATCGTCCCAACGTTCACATGTGGCTTCGACCGATCAAACTTTTCCTTGCCCATGACTGTATCTCCGTGTCCTTCCGCTTCGTTGTCTGCCAATCCTGTGCGCCGGTCATGCGGGCCAGCGCGACTCTGTTGCCCGTCTACTTGTCCTTCGCGTCCTTGCCCTGCACCTTCGCAATGATCTCTTCCGACACCGAGCGCGGCGCCTCTTCGTACTGCTTGAACTGCATCGAATAATTTGCCCGGCCCTGCGTCGCTCCACGCATGTGCGTGGCATACCCGAACATCGTCGAGAGAGGCACGGTCGCACGGATCGCCTGCGTATTGCCCACCATCTCCATGCCCTCAATTCGTCCGCGCCGCGAGTTCAGGTCGCCGATGATCGTGCCCATGTAGTCCTCGGGAACGATCACCTCGACCGCCATCACCGGCTCCAGAAGAACAGGCTTGGCCTTGCGCGCCGCCTCCTTGAACGCGATCGATCCGGCGATCTTGAACGCCATCTCGTTCGAGTCCACGTCGTGGTAGCTGCCGTCGTACAGCGACACCTTCACGTCCACCATCTCGTAGCCCGCAAGCACGCCGCCCTGCATCGCTTCCTGAATGCCCTGGTCGATCGGCTTGATGTACTCCTTGGGGATCGTGCCACCCTTGATGTCGTTCGAGAACTCGTAGCCCTTGCCCGGCTCGTTCGGCTCGACGCGGATCTTCGCATGGCCGTAGTTGCCCGATCCGCCCGTCTGCCGGATGTACTTGCCCTCGGCCTCCGCCTTGGCGCGGATCGTCTCGCGGTAGTTCACCTGCGGCTTGCCCACGTTGGCCTCGACCTTGTACTCGCGCATCATGCGGTCGACGATGATCTCCAGGTGCAGCTCGCCCATCCCCGCAATGATCGTCTGGCCCGAATCGATGTCCGTGCGCACGTTGAACGTCGGGTCTTCCTGCGCCAGCTTGGCCAGCGCCATGCCCATCTTCTCCTGGTCCGCCTTGGTCTTCGGTTCGACCGCAACCTCGATCACAGGCTTGGGAAAGTCGATGGACTCAAGCACCACGGGGTACCGGTCCGAACAGATCGTGTCGCCGGTGATCAGGTTCTTCAACCCAACCGCGGCACAGATGTCGCCCGCCAGAATCTCGGTAATCTCTTCCCGCTTGTTGGCATGCATCTTCAGCAGCCGCCCGATGCGCTCCGTCTTGCGTGTGCGCGGGTTCAGAACCGAATCGCCCGTCTTCAGCGTCCCCGAGTAGACGCGAATAAAGATCAACTGGCCGACGAATGGGTCTGTCATGATCTTGAAGCCCAACGCCGACAGAGGCTCCGCGTCCTCCGGCTTGCGCACGATCTCCACTTCCATGTTCTCCGGGTCGTGGCCGACCATCGGCGGAATGTCGAGCGGGCTGGGCAGGTAGTCCACAACTGCGTCCAGCAGCGTCTGCACGCCCTTGTTCTTGAACGACGATCCACACAGCACCGGAAAGATGCTCATCGCAATGGTTGCCTTGCGGATGCCTGCCTTGAGTTGCTCCTCCGTCGGCTCCTGGCCTTCGAGAAAGAGGTTCAGGATCGTGTCGTCGGAGTCGGCCACCGCCTCGATCAGGTCGTGCCGCGCCTTCTTCGCCGTCTCCAGTAGGTCGGCCGGAATCTCTTCCACCGAGTACTCCGCGCCCATCGTCTCGTCGTGCCAGAAGATGGCCTTCATCGTCACCAGATCGACCACGCCCGCAAACTTCGCCTCAGCGCCAATCTGGATGTTGATCGGCACGGCCCGCGCGCCCAGACGGTCCACAATGGTCGAGGTCGCATACACCGCATCCGCGCCCGCCTTGTCCATCTTGTTGATGAAGCAGATGCGCGGGACCTTGTACTTGTCCGCCTGCCGCCACACCGTCTCCGACTGCGGCTGCACCCCCGCAACTGCATCGAAGCAGGCCACTGCGCCATCGAGCACACGCAGGCTGCGCTCGACTTCAGCCGTAAAGTCCACATGCCCCGGTGTATCGATAATGTTGATGCGCGTGTTCTTCCAGGTGCAGGTGGTTGCCGCCGACGTAATCGTGATGCCGCGCTCCTGCTCCTGCTCCATCCAGTCCATGGTCGCAGTCCCCTCGTGCACCTCGCCGATACGGTGCGTAATGCCCGTATAGAAGAGGATGCGCTCGGTCGTCGTCGTCTTGCCGGCGTCGATGTGCGCCATGATCCCGATGTTCCGGCAACGATTCAGAGGTACGGTGCGTGCCACGGTCTCGATCTCTCACTCTGCAAGGCTCGCCTTGCGGTCATTCAAACTCGTCTCAAGCAGGCCAGGTTGCCTTTCCCTGTTCCCTGCTCCCTCGTCCCCGCACTACCAGCGGTAGTGTGCGAATGCCTTGTTGGCCTCGGCCATGCGGTGAACATCTTCCTTCTTCTTCATCGCCGCGCCGCGCCCGTTGGCCGCGTCCAGCAACTCGGCAGTCAACTTCTCCACCATGCCCTTCTCGCCGCGCGCGCGGCCATAGGTCACAATCCAGCGGATCGCAAGAGATGTCCGCCGCTCCGGCAACACCTCAATCGGCACCTGATAGTTCGCGCCGCCAACGCGACGGCTCTTCACTTCCAGCAGCGGCTTGCAGTTCTCGATCGCCTTCTTGAACAGCTTCAGGGCCTCGTCGCCGCCCTTCTGCTCCAGGTTCGTCATCGCCGTGTAGAAGATCCCCTGCGCGGTCGACTTCTTGCCGCCCCACATCATCGAGTTGACGAACTTTGTCACCAGCGTCGAACCGTACACCGGGTCGGGAGCAACTTCACGCTTCGCAATAAAACCTTTTCTCGGCATCTTCTCTCTCTTCTCGTCTTCCCTCAGCCCGGTGACATCTCACGCGCTGAGCTTCAACATCTGTTTGTCGTTCCACGGCGCACCGCCTGTCGTTGCACAACACGCCGTCTTTCATCCCGCGGCAAGCGGTGAAACTCGCTTCCGCCTTACTTGCCCGCCGCCGCCTTGGGCCTCTTCGCCCCATACTTCGACCGGCTCTGCTTCCGGTTCGCCACGCCAACCGAGTCCAGCGAGCCGCGCACAACGTGGTAGCGAACGCCCGGCAGGTCCTTCACGCGACCCCCGCGGATCAACACGATCGAGTGCTCCTGCAGGTTGTGCCCGATGCCTGGAATGTAGGTCGTCACCTCAATCCCATTGGTCAGGCGAACGCGCGCCACCTTGCGCAACGCCGAGTTCGGCTTCTTGGGCGTCTGCGTGTAGACGCGCGTGCATACGCCACGGCGCTGCGGTGAACCCTGCAACGCCGGGCTGGCGGTCTTATACCGGGTGGGCGTGCGGCCCTGCTTCACAAGCTGATGGAACGTAGGCACTCGATCTCCTTCAGATACAACTCATCTTCAACTCAACTTCCACTCAACGCCCTCCGGCACAGCGCCGCCGAAGGCCAATCCAACCCATGCGCAACCCACGCAAACAACCACGCAGATACACGGTTCGCGCTCCTGCCATCTTCGTGCGCATACGCACAAATATGTGAGGACACTGAAGTGCCTCGCGCGAAGATTTTCCTTGCTTCCCGTCTGCAACACTCAAATCAGACGAACAACAGTCGACGGTGGCCGAGCGTCCCTTGCTTCCCGCCCTCTACAAGCGGCCCTTGCCGGAAGATGGAGTTGGCTCCGTTTCGCTGTTCCGCCCCGCATAGCCCATCCACTTTGGATCCCAGACTTGTGTCTCCCAAGCCCAGGGTGGAGGGTGTCGCAGGTACGATTGCGAGGATGCTGCTTCGCAGACTCTCCGGCCCATGCCATATCTTCTCTGCATGAACCCTGCGAATGTATTGCCTGTACAGTGTATCGCAAACCGCCGGTTTGTGCCCAACTATCCCTGAGATGCCCCCAGCACGCTGAGATGCTCCCAACAATCGCCGAAACATCGCCTCCGGCTCTGCCCAACTCGTCTGCCCAACACACCATCCGCTCCCACGCAACCTGCGCGCTTGCGGGTCCCCGATTTACGCGGAACCTACTAACCTTACCAAGCAAGCGGCGTCCGGTCAAGCATCGCCCATCGATGATCCGGGCAATCGCATTCGGAAGTCTCCGCTGCGCGCGTCCCCAGGGGCCAAGCGATTGCGACCCAGGATGCAAAGAATCTGTTCAGCAACTGCCCTATGCATCGATAACCTATGAATTGTCATTCTGAGCGCAGCGAAGAATCCCCGTATTCCCTCGTTGTTTCCGCGTCGAATGCGAGTCGCGTAGTCGAATGCGAGTCGCGTAGTTTTAGCGGCCCCGAAGAGTGCGCCCTTCAATCTCAAATCGGAGTTGTTTAAGCTGCCGGCTTACGGCTCCCAAGCTCACGGCTCAGGAACCAACCCTCCTCGCCCTTCAAAGACCATACAAATGTAATCGCCTTCGCCGCCAGGGCGATGGACTGCGTTGCGCAACGCTGGCATAGTAGGCTGGATGCCGGATGCGTTTTGAACTCTTCATCGCCGCGCGGTATCTCCGGGCCAAGCGGCGTCAGGCCGTGGTCGGTGCCGTCACCGCGATCTCCGTCGTCGGCGTAGCGGCGGGCGTCGCCTCGCTCATCATCGCGCTGGCCATCACCAACGGAATGCGCCGCGACCTGCAGCAGAAGCTCGTCGGCTCCTCCGCGCACGTTATGCTGATGCGCGTGGCCGGCGACGGCATCAGCGACTGGCGCCCCCTGCTGGCGCGCCTGCGCTCTCTGCCCCATGTCGCCGCAGCGGCCCCAGTGCTCTACGAAGAAGTTCTCATCTCCCGCAATGCGCACAGCGGCGGCGCGCTCATCCAGGGCATCGTCCCGGCAGACGAAAACACCGTCTCAGACATCCTGCCCAACGTGCGGCAGGGCAGCGCGTCGGGCCTGGAACCGGTGGCGTCGCCAATGCTATCCACGCCGCCCATCGTCATCGGCCAGGACCTCGCCCAGACCCTCGGAGCGGAGGTCGGCGACACCGTCCTCGTCACCAGTCCGCAGGGCGAGCTCACCCCGCTCGGCCTCGTCCCCAAGTACCAGCGCTACCAGGTCGCGGGGATATTCAACTCCGGCTTCTACCAGTACGATTCCAGCTACGCCTTCATCCGCCTGGCCGATGCGCAGCGTCTCTTCTCCGAGCCCGACCTCGTCTCCGCCATCAACTTCAAGGTGGACGACATGTTCCGCGCAGACGCCATCGGGCGCGAGATCGAGCACGCCGCCGGCCCCGGCTACGAATCGACCAACTGGATGGAACAGAACCGCGAGCTCTTCCGCGCCCTGCGCCTCGAACAGGCCGTCACCGTCATCGTCCTCGCGCTCATCGTCTGCGTCGCCGCCCTCAACATCCTCATCGCCCTCACCATGATGGTGATGGAGAAGACGCGAGACATCGCCGTAATGATGGGCTTCGGCGTGCGCATCGACCAGGTCCGCCGCATCTTCCTTCTGCAAGGCCTGCTCATCTCGCTCATCGGCACCGCGCTCGGACTCGTCCTCGGCTACGGCCTCAGTTGGCTGGGCGGCCACTATCGCTTTATTCACCTCGACGCATCGGTCTACTCCATCGACTACCTGCCCTTCGCTCCGCGCCTCATCGATGCGTTGTATGTTTCCGCCGTCTCGCTCGGCGTCAGCCTCCTCGCCACCCTCTACCCCAGCGGCAGCGCCGCCAAGATCCTCCCCGCCGAGGCCCTGCGCTATGAGTGATCTTTCCGGTCGTACCGTCGATACACTCTCAGAGTCCGCCGCCCCGGCGATGCTGCGCGCGGTCGGCCTCGCTAAAATCTATCCGGCGGTCGCCTCATCCGGCGTCAATGCAATCTCGCCCGGCGAGGTCGTTCTCTTCCGCAACCTCGATCTCTCCATCGCCACGGGCGAGATGGTCGCCATCGTCGGCGAGAGCGGCACCGGCAAGAGTTCCCTCCTCCATCTCCTCGCCGCCCTCGACCGCCCATCGGCGGGCGATGT
Organism: Acidobacteriota bacterium; assembly: GCA_021851465.1. Lineage (GTDB taxonomy): Bacteria > Acidobacteriota > Terriglobia > Terriglobales > Acidobacteriaceae > Edaphobacter. The sequence continues at coordinate 855 of JAJZDL010000021.1, read as the reverse complement.
CTGGCTCGGCGACACCAACCTCAGCCGCCTCAGCCCCCGCCAGGCCGCCGAGTTCCGCAACCGCGACGTCGGCTACGTCTGGCAGTTCCACTATCTTCTGCCGGAGTTCACCGCGCTGGAGAACGTCGCCATGCCGCTGCTGGCCCGCGGCCTCCGGCGCTCCGAGGCCCTCCAGCAAGCCAGCCTCTGGCTCGATGAAGTCGGCCTCGCGCCACGCGCCGACCACCGCTCCGGCGAACTCAGCGGAGGCGAGCAGCAGCGCGTCAGCCTCGCCCGTGCGCTCGTCGCCCGCCCAAAGCTCCTCCTGGCCGATGAACCCACCGGCGACCTCGACGGCAACACCGCCGAGGCCATCTTCTCCCTGATCCAAACACTGCACCGCCAGCATCGACTCACCAGCGTCTTGGTCACGCACAATCTGGAGTTTGCGCTGCGCTGCGACCGGGTGCTGCGTCTGCGGAACGGCCTGCTGGAGGCGGTCGCAGCCAGATAGTCCCCGGCTAGCCTGCACCGATCTTGGTGCGAGCCGCGCATCCGCTGCATCTAAATCGGGAACGATGACGCCTACGGTGCGGTAGCCGGACCTTCGGGTGATGTTGTATTGTGTGCGCAACGGCTACACTGGTAGGCGTAGGATGGCGGTTCTCTCTCTGGGGTTGTCCAGTGTGGGGCCTCCTGAAAGGTCTCCGCGGCCCACTGGCGCGGAGACGGTTCGACCAATGGTGCTGCATCGCGCCTCCAGCAGGTGCAGTGGCCGCGGCTTGAAGGGAAACTATGTTTGAACGCTACACAGAGAAGGCACGACGCGTAATCTTCTTTGCTCGCTATGAGGCCAGCCAGTTCGGCTCGCCCTAC
>JAJZDL010000237.1 GCA_021851465.1 Acidobacteriota bacterium | reverse complement strand
GCGGCGATCCCCCAGCCGACCGTCGATGCCACAAGCCAGGACGCGGAGGCGGCCTCCTGATGCCCGCCGAACAGATGAACCTGCGCGACCGCAACGGAGAAGAGTTGAGGACGCCGCGGCGTCCCAGCCGCGGCATGTACGTCCTGCCATCCCTGTTCACCGCGGCCAACATCGCTCTCGGCTACTATGCCATCACGCAGAGCGTGCAGGGTTCGGTCTCCGAACCGGCATACTACGACCGTGCCGCGCTGGCCATCGGCTTTGCCGTGCTCTTCGACGGCGTGGACGGACGCGTAGCACGCATGACCAATACCACCAGCGACTTTGGCCGGGAGCTGGACTCGCTGGCCGATGTCATCACCTTCGGCGTCGCGCCCAGCCTGCTGGCCTACATCTGGGGCTTTCGCATGTTGCCGCTCACGCTGCATTCAGCGCTGCGCGAGAACGTGATCCACGCCGGGGTCCTGGTCTGCTTTCTCTTTCTCATCTGCGGGGCCAGCCGCTTGGCGCGGTTCAATATCAGCATCAACCCGCAGCCGCGCAACCCAGGCAGGCCGGGGCACAAGTACTTTGTCGGCATGCCGATCCCGGCCGGCGCCGGAGTGGTTGCGGCCGTCGTCCACTTCTTCAATGGAGCGCCCATCTACAATCCCTGGATTGCGCTGGCGTGGCTCCTGCTGGTGCTCTTTACCGGCTATCTGATGGTCAGCAACTGGCGCTTCTGGAGCGCCAAGGAGGTCAGGTCGGGCGACCGCCATCCCTTCCAGTTGTTCGCCCTGATTGCGCTGGCCGGCGCATTGATCGCCTGGAAGTCGGAGTGGATGTTAATCATCATCGCGCTGGGCTACCTGGTCTCCGGCGTGCTGGCGCGGCTGGCCTACTCCTGGGGCCGGAGGCGGCGCCACCCGCGCGGGCCCGATACGGCGCAACCGTAGTCCGCAGCCTCAACGAAACGCGCCTGGAGCATTGGGGAACCGAATGCATTCGCTCGCCGGTGCACGAATGCGGTCTTCCGTTGCAGGTTGTGCGTGAGATACTTTTGCCATGCCTGCCTCGCCTCAAAAATCTTCCTCGCTGCTCGACACCCGCACGATCTTCTGCGGGGACAACCTCGATCAACTCAGGAAATTGCCGGACGCCTGCATCGACCTGATCTATATCGATCCCCCGTTCAACTCCAACCGCACCTATGAGGTCTTCTGGGGCGAGTCGAAGGAGAAGCGTTCCTTCGAAGACCGGCACGAATCCACGCGGGCGTATATCGAGTTCATGCGCCCGCGCTGCGTCGAACTGGCGCGGGTTCTGAAGAAGACTGGGAGCATTTATCTCCACTGCGACTGGCACGCCAGCCATTATGTGAAGGTCATGCTCGACCAGATATTTGGTGAACAGAACTTTATCAACGAGATTATTTGGAAGAGGCAGTCGTCACACAATGACGCAAAACAGGGTTCCAAGCACTTAGGAAGGATCCACGATACGTTGTTTCTCTATGGAGGCGGCGATACTGACTACTTCTTCAAACATCAGTATCGGCCATACGATGAGAGTTATCTTGAGAAATTCTACAAACATGTGGAACCTAGAACTGGCCGACGTTATCAGCTTGGAGATTTAGGCGCGCCGGGTGGGTCTGCACCATCAAAAGGAAATCCACACTACGAGTTTCTTGGAGTAACACGATACTGGCGTTATAGCCGTGAACGCATGCAGGAGCTATACGATCAGGGCCTGATTGTGCAGACAAAGCCCGGGGCGGTGCCTCGTTTTAAAAGGTACCTGGATGAGGGACTAGGCGTACCCGTTGGTTCTGTATGGGACGACATCAACCCAATTCAGAGCCAAGACGCAGAACGCTTAGGCTATCCGACACAAAAGCCTTTGAAGCTACTGGAGCGAATACTTGAGATTTCGTCGGACCCCAACGACATTGTCCTGGATGCGTTCTGCGGCTGCGGAACGGCGCTGGTTGCGGCGCAGAATCTTGGTCGGCAGTGGATTGGGATCGACATCTCTCCGACCGCCTGCCGGGTGATGGCGAAACGGCTGCGCGACGTCTGCAAACTCCCCGAAGACGAAAAACTGTGGCGAGCTGGGCGCGGGTTTGTGGTGCGCGACCTGCCGTGGTCGGAGAAACAACTTCGCAGGATTCCGCCGTTTGAGTTCGAGAACTGGGCGGTGATCGCGCTGGGCGGAATTCCCAACAAGGCCCAAGTGGGCGACATGGGCATCGACGGGCGCATCTATCCTGTCTCTTCCATGCCGACCCGAAGCGGCAAGACCGCGGGCGAACTCGACTTCATGGATGTCTGGTATCCGATTCAGGTGAAGCAGAAGGACAAGGTGGGCAGGCCGGACATCGACGCGTTCGAGGCTGCGATGCTGCGTGAGCGACGGACGAAGGGATTCTTCGTCTCCTTTGAGTTCTCCTCGGATGCGTTGCGCGAGATCGACGCATTCTTCCGCCGCGAGCACTGCATCATCGTGCCGCTGACGGTGCAAGAGATACTGGAAGAATCCGTCGCAAGGAAGTTGACGTAGGTCGCGCAACCTCTGGGCGCAGGGCAAAGCGAAATAAGAGCAAGTGCGTCACCCCGTGCCTTCTCTGGTTCCTCACCCTCATCGCCGCCGCGATGTGTTACACTGGGTTTGCGCTCGATTCAATTGAGCGCGGGCATCGCAGGCAAAGACACCCGAGTTCGGCAGCTTACCGGTTGCGCATGGGGTCTGGCCAGAGACTGCGATTCGCCTCTCCCACCGCAGTTCTTCCGCATCCTGGGCCATGCGGGCGTTGAGTGACATTGCCATAACGGCATTCGTCGTGGAACGTCTGGGCCGGATAGGAAGATAAAAGATGCGCTGGATGCTCTGGCTGGAAGATGCGTCAATGGACGCGTCTCGCCGTGCAGCAGCAGCGCTTCGAACGCGACGGCAATGCTGACTAAAGGAACTCCAGGGTGCTTCGGCGCCACTGCACCACTTTGCCGCTTCATCCACACCGATTGAAAAGGGACTATTTTGACCACCGCAACTCTTGAGCCTGAGGCTATCGCTACAACAACCATGAACCCTACATCTTCCAGCAACAACGCCGCCTTCGGGAACGATACATTCCGGGCCGGCGCACCGGCGGCGCACGGCGCAAACAGCTCCGCCGCCCGCAACACGGTTGTGGACTCCTCCGAGATCGAGATCGATCCGGCAACCCACCTTCCGTTTCTGAAGAACGTCCACTTCAACGATTTCAATATCTCCGCGGGGCTGAAGAACCGCCTGGGGAGCGTCGGCTTCAAGACGCCGACGCCGGTGCAGGCGAAGGCCATTCCTCCCGCGCTCGATGGCGCGGACATTCTGGCCACTGCATCGACGGGAACGGGAAAGACGCTCAGCTTTTTGATTCCGATGATCGAGAAGATGGACGCGACCTCGGTGCCTTCGGTGAAGGGCAAGCGCGGGCCGATCCGCTCGCTGATCTTGCTGCCGACGCGCGAGCTGGCCATGCAGGTCATCGAGGTCTACGCGAAGCTGGT
>JAJZDL010000020.1 GCA_021851465.1 Acidobacteriota bacterium | reverse complement strand
TGGGCGCTGAACGGAGGCGCAGGCGGCTCGGTCTGCACGGCAACCTACCCCGTAGGAAGCACGGTCACGCTGACCGCTCCAGCTACCGGCGCCGCCTTCGGCGGCTGGTCCACCAACTGCCTGAACCCAAACCCCAATCCTGCAAGTGCAACCGGCCCCAACTCCTGCACTGTTACGCTGACGACCGACGATACCGTGGGCGCGATCTTCAACTAGCCGCCAGCCTGCGCGCTCGGACGATACGTTCCGTTGCAACTCCGCGGGGCCGATGCGATGAGAACATCGGCCCCTCAGAATTTGTGGAACATGAAGAAGGCCCCCGCCACCAGGCACCCGGCAGCAGCGGCGTGGTTCCAGTGCAGTTTGTCGCCGAAGTAGTAGACGCTGAAGACGCCAAAGACGCCCAGCGTAATCGCCTCCTGAATCACCTTCAACTGGTCCACCGAGTACACCCCGGAGCCGAGCCGGTTGGCCGGCACCTGCAGGCAGTACTCGAAGAACGCGATCCCCCAGCTCGCCAGGACCACCTTCCACAGAGACACCTCCTTGAACTTGAGGTGTCCGTACCAAGCGAAGGTCATGAAGGTGTTCGACCCAATCAGCAGGACTATCGGCCACACGCGCGCGCCCATCGGTTTCCTTTCCGAATCCGTACAAGAATTGTTGCTGAAAAGCCATAAGATGCTATAAGTATGCCTCTCGCTGCAAACCTCGCGCGCATCCGCGAACAGATGGCCGCCGCCTGCCGCCGAGCCGGCCGCTCGGAGGGCGAGGTCGCCCTGATGGCGGTCACCAAGACGCACCCGGCTGCGACGGTTCTCGAGGCACACGCCGCCGGCCTGCGGCTCTTCGGCGAGAACCGGGTGCAGGAGTGGCAGCAGAAATCGGTTGCCCTGGCCAACCTGAGCGGCGTAGCGGTCCACCTCATCGGCCCGCTCCAATCCAACAAGACGGCCCGCGCGGCCGAGATCTTCCACGCCATCGACGCGGTCGATTCGCTCAAGATCGCCACCCGCCTCGACGCCGCCGCGCGCGCGCTGGGCAAGAGGCTGCCCATTCTGGTCGAGGTCAAACTCAGCCGGGAGATCTCCAAGCACGGCGTTGCGCCCGCCGAGCTTCCGGGGCTGCTGGCGGGGCTTGCGCCGCTTGAATGCCTGCTTCCAAGCGGCCTGATGACCGTGCCGCCGTGGAGCGAGGATCCCGAGGCCGCGCGCCCGTACTTTCGCACGCTGCGCAGCCTGCGCGACCGCTCGCTCGCCGTGTGTCCCACGCTCGCGCAGCTCTCCATGGGCATGTCCAACGACTTCGCCGTCGCAATCGAAGAGGGCAGCACCTGCATCCGCATCGGCACCGCACTCTTCGGATTGCGGCAGTCGCCAGCAGGCATGTCATAAAATAAAAGAATGCCAATCGATATGAACGCCCCCCTTGCCGCCGCGGACCCGGAGATTGCCAGCCAGATACAGAATGAGGTGCTGCGCCAGCACGAGGGGCTGGAGATGATCGCCTCGGAGAACTTTGTGAGCCGCGCGGTGCTGGAGGCGGCGGGCACGGTCTTCACCAACAAGTATGCCGAGGGCTATCCGGGCAAGCGGTACTACGGTGGGTGCGAGTTCGCCGACGTTGTCGAGGACCTGGCGCGCGACCGCGCCAAGAGGCTCTTTGGCGCGGAGCATGTGAACGTGCAGCCGCACTCCGGCTCGCAGGCCAACGCGGCGGCCTACATGACGCTGTGCTCGCCGGGCGACACGATTCTGGGGCTGGACCTGGCGCACGGCGGACACCTGACCCACGGCCACAAGCTCAACTTCTCCGGCAAGCTCTATCGCGTTGTCGGCTATCAGGTGCGGCGCGACACCGAGACGGTGGACTACGACGAACTGGAGGCGACTGCAGTCCGCGAGCGGCCGAAGGTGATCGTCGGCGGAGGCAGCGCGTATCCGCGGCAGTTCGACTTTGTGCGGATGCGCCAGATCGCCGACAAGGTGGGCGCATCGTTGATGATCGACATGGCGCACTTTGCGGGACTGGTGGCAGGCGGCGTGCATCCTTCGCCGGTGCCGCACGCGCATGTGGTGACGACTACCACGCACAAGACGCTGCGCGGGCCGCGCGCGGGGATGATTCTGTGCCGGCAGGACCTAGCGGCGTCGATCGACCGCAGCGTCTTCCCCGGCCAGCAGGGCGGGCCGCTGATGCACATCGTGGCAGCCAAGGCGGTGGCCTTTGGCGAGGCGTTGCAGCCGGAGTTTGCCGAGTACGCGCGGCAGGTTGTGGCCAACGCCAGAACGCTGGCCGGGGCGCTGGCCGAGGGAGGCTACCGCATCGTCTCCGGCGGGACCGATACGCACCTGATGCTGGTGGACGTCTTCCAGAAGGGGATTCTGGGCAACGAGGCCGAGGCCGCGCTGGGCCAAGCGGGCATCACGGTGAACAAGAACGCGATTCCCTACGACACCAACCCGCCGATGAAGCCCAGTGGCATTCGCATCGGAACGCCGGCGTTGACGACGCGCGGCATGAAGGAGCCGGAGATGCGCGCAATTGCGAAGTGGATCGTCTGCGCGCTGGAGAATCGGGCAGACGAGGCCAGGCTGGGCCAGATTCGGGCCGAGGTGCTGGAGATGGCCGGGCAGTTCCCGCTCTATGGCTGGCTCCGCGGGTAGGCGCTGCCCGTCGTTCATCGGCCTCGAAGTGTTTGTTGCGCGCCGTCGTCGCGGATTTTACGCGCGCATCGATGTCTTCCTGTGAGACACTTTTCGTCGGCGGAGGGTGCTGCCATCCGCGCAGCTTCCTGGTCCGTGGCGTAGAGCAGCTTTGCATCGTGCGCGAAGCGCCGTAGAGCGTACAACGATCGGCGGTCGCCGGACATCGGAGACAGTAGAACGGGACAACGCAATGGCAATAACAATAATGTCGTGGTTGCTGGCAATCCCGCTGCTGGGCATGGCGACGGGGCTGCGAGCGACGATCCCGATGGCCGTTCTCTGCTGGTTTGCGTGGCTGGGGTACCTTCCGGTGCAGGGAACCTGGGCGGCCTGGACGGCACGGATTGCGGCGGTCGCGCTGTTTACCGTGCTGGCGCTGTCGGAGTGCGCGGCCGACAAGTTTTCGCGGATGCTCGACTCGACTGCGCCGGGGCCACTGACGGCGCGGCTGGTCTTCGGCGGGCTGGTCGGCTCGATCGCCGCGACCGCGATGAATGGGCAGGGGCTGGAGGGCGTGTTGCTGGGAGTGGTGGGAGCGGCGCTGGGCGCCTTCGCCGGTTCCATGTTGCGGCGGGAGATGGCGGAGAGGATGTGCTGTGCGGAGTGGCCGTTCGCGCTGGCCGAGGACCTGATCGCACTGCTCTGCGCATTTTTTGCACTGCGCGTGGTGACCAACTGACGGAGGGGACGGGACGTTCTCCGTCCTGTGTTCTTCGTTGTCTTCCTTCGATCTTGGTGTACGCTTGCGGCCCGCCAGGGCTGCGCGGGAACGGAAACTAACGTATTTTTAGCAGAATCTCTACCCACCCTTAATGCGGATGCGCGTCTCCTTGAAGTGGCGCTGGCCGGGCACAGCCAGAGAGCCGGAGGGGAGCGACGATGAAGCACAATGAGAGAGAGGAAGACAGGCTGGTCTGGTTCGTCCGGCAGGGATGGAAGTACGGATGGGGCGTGCTGCTGGTTGCAGCGCTGACCCTGCTCTCCGTATGCAGCCAGCAACTGGGCGGATTCAATCCATCAAATTCCGCAACGCCGATAGCTGGCACTTCCGCGGCGCAGACCATTAAGTGATGCACGCGAAAATTGCAGTGCATTACAGGCGCGCGATGCAGGCTAGCCGAGCCAATACTCGGTATGCGCGGTGCGGCTGTACTCCGAGGGGCATCCGCAGGGACAAAGAGTGTGGCGGGCGCTACTTCGGCAGGAGGGCGAGGACCCCTTTGCTGGGGCTGGGGATGACGTGGGCGGCGATGAGCTTGCCGAGTCCCTCGACGCGCGCCTTGCCCGCGTCCACCGCGGCACGCACTGCCGCGACATCGCCCTTGATGACGATGGTGATGTATCCGCCGCCGAGTTTTTCGCGGGCGAGCACCTCGACGTTAGCGGTCTTCAGGGCGGTGTCGATGGCCTCGAATGCGGCGGTGAATCCCTGGGTCTCGATGAGTCCCACGGCAAAGCTGGCCTGGTCGTTCATGGTCTCCTCCGGTCTGTGGACGGATGGCTGTTCAATCAGCGGGTTGAAGTCGGGCGGGGCCTGCCATGCGGCGCGGCTGCCCTCCGAGGGATTCGGGATGACGTGTGTCAGCACCGGGATATGCAGGGCGCGGGCGGTCGCTTCGGCGGCGCGCGCGGCGGAGTGAACGTCGGCGATGCGCCCGGACAATTTGATGCAGACTCCCGGCGCGTCGTTCAGCTCGGTCTGCACGATGCGGACGCGGGCGTGCTTCTCCATGGCGTCGAGAACCACCATGGCAGGCGACCAGCCGCCGATCTCGATGAGCGCAAGCGCGTGCATCCGTTCGCCCAGGGCTGTCGGCGGCGCGTTCAGACGATGCCTCGATTCTTCATCTCGTGGAAGACCTGGTAGACCATCTGCTCGAGCTTGTCGTGGGCGATCTCTCCCGTGCGCACCGAGCATCCTGCGGCTGGCGGATTGACCAGTTCGAAGTCGGCGAGGATGCACTGCAGCACGGAGCCGAGGGCCTTTTGCTCGGTGCGTTGCTGGTTGGTCTGTGGCATTCTGCCGCCGCCGGGGCCAAAGTGGAAGCCGCGCAGCTCTGCGGCGGCGCGGAAGCCATCGGGAAACTCGAAGGGGTAGAGCATGGCGTCGAAGAGTTCGAGGATGCGGTACTGCCACCGCATGGCCTCGGCGGTGTCCCCTGCGCGGTAGAGGTCGTACATCTTGCGCGTGATCTCCGGGACGACGTTCGAGCTGGCATGCGTGCCTCCGTCGCAACCGATCATCAGCATGGGGATGAGAACCGCCTCCCATCCGGTGAGGAAGGTGAAGTCCGGGCGGTTGGGGCGGATCGCCGCGATCATGCGCATCATAAAGGCCATGTCGCCGGAGGAGTCCTTGATTCCGATGACGCGGGGAAATTCGTCGGCCAGGCGGCGGATGGTGGGCACGTCGATGGGGCTGGCGTAGGCCGGGATGTTGTAGAGCGTGAGGTCTATGGGCGAGTTGCGCCCGATCTCGGCGAAGTAGGCATAGACCGACTCCGGCGTGAGCCTGTAGTAGAACGGCGCGACGATGGCGACGGCGCGCACGCCCATCTCGGCGTAGGCCTGGCAGGCGGCGAGGGTCTCCTGGACGTTGGCCTCGGCGGCGCCGGCCAGGATGGGAACGCGGCCAGCGGTCTCTTCGGCGACGATGCGAACGATGCGGCGGCGCTCCTCCGCGGTGAAGCGGGTGAACTCGCCGGTCGATCCATTGGGGTAGAGGCCATGCACGCCGCGCTCAATCAGCCAACTGACAAAACGGCGCAGCTCGGCCTCATTGATGTGGCCGCTTCCGTCCAACGGCACGAGAAGCGGCGTGAAGATGCCTTCCAGTTTGCTCAATTCACTTCCTTTCGCGGCAGACAGCAGGCTTTAAATAACATTACTCCAAAGGTTCCTGCATGAATGCAAGACCGTACCGCGCTGTGCATTGCGTGTGCTTTGAGCAACCGGTGGCCGCGCGATTTTTTGCGGCGGTGCGCACCACTTTTCGCGCTGGATGGCGTCTCAATATATGTGGCGCGAAGCATTGCGCGCGCGCAAACAGTCGATGCCTGGAGGGTGAAGCCCATGTTGAATGCGCTGCGAACGATGGATGAGGTGGATCGGAGACGAATTCGACATGCGTTGCTGTGGCTGGTGGCGGCGGTGGTGCTGACGCTGGGTTCGGAGTTCTCGCACTGGTGGAGGCACCGTGCGGCCGCGGCTCCCGCCCCCACGGTGGCGACGGCCGGGACCAATGCGCAGGCGCACTGACGAGAATGCACTCCCTGTGCACGAGGCCATCGAGGGCCGAGCAAAAGCTTTCCGCAACGGCGGAACAATCTCGCAAACTCATAAAGATCAGGAGACCAGTGGTGGCCCCGGAACTCGGTTGGAGTTTCCGAGGCCACTCGGCTCGCAGGCGGCCCGTAAGCCGGATTCTGTTTTAGACGATCATTCCTCTAGGCGACGCGTTGCCGCGCCGCTCCAGCAACCTACCCGCAAGTTCCGGCTGTCTGGCCGAGGCCAAACCAAGCTCTCCGCCTGGGCGCATCGGGCCGATACGCTCGTGCCCGCTGGAGAGTGCGGGCGCGATCCCTGCCTATTTGGTCTTGCTCCGTGTGGGGTTTACCATGCGGCGACCATTACTGGCCGTCCGGTGCGCTCTTACCGCACCATTTCACCCTTACCCCCGGCGGCTTGCTCGGCTTGGCTTGCGCCAGTCCGTCCGTTCGGAGGCGGTATATTTTCTGTTGCACTGGCCGTCTATGCGCCTTGAAGCGCACATCCCGGACGTTATCCGGCACACTGCCCTGCGGAGTCCGGACTTTCCTCCCCCGCTCGACGCTTGCGCGCGAGCGGCAGCGATCATCCAGCCGCCTGCACTGTCAGTGTAGCAGTTAGGGAGGGCTTTCGATCCGCTGCAAATTTTGACAAGGACACGCTTCTGATGTCAATTATGCCACTAATTTGACAGGAGATGATATGGTTGTCGGATGAAGCGCGGATTACAGGGTAAAACCTCCCGTCATACTGTTACAGAAGAGCCATTTGAGGCCTTTGTTCCAAATCCTCTTCCTCCCACGCCACCACTGGCTGAGAATAGTGAGATGCGTCGAGCCTGTTCACTGGCCGACCAGATGCTGGGACGTCTCGATGGTCTATCGACTTTGATTCGCCACCCTGACCTGTTGATCAATTTTTACATCCGCAAAGAGGCTGTTCTTTCTTCTCAGATTGAAGGGACTCAGTCGACTTTATCCGAACTGCTTCTGTTTGAGATGGAACCCGAGAGTGGGACGGAAGATACGGCGGAGGTGGCGAACTATGTCCGTGCGATGCGCCATGGACTGATGCGATTGGAGTCGGGATTTCCACTGTCTCTCAGGTTGATACGTGAGATGCACGACGTGCTTCTCAGCTCAGGTCGCGGCAGCCGTTCCACGCCCGGCGAGTTCAGAACGTCGCAGAACTGGATCGGCGGCTCTCGCCCTGGAAACGCTCTGTATGTGCCTCCTCCTGTACACGAGATGCATGAAGCGCTGGACTATTTTGAGAAATTTCTCCACGGCGGCGCGGAGGAGTTCCCCGTATTGGTGCAATGTGCCCTAATCCACGTTCAGTTTGAATCCATCCACCCGTTTCTGGATGGAAATGGAAGGATGGGGAGACTGCTTATAACCCTCCTGCTTGTGGAGCGCGGCGTTCTTGTGAAGCCGTTGCTCTACATGTCGCTATTCCTCAAACAGAACCGGGACGAGTACTACGCTCTATTGCAACAAGTTAGGCATGAAGGAGACTGGGAGAGCTGGGTACTCTTTTTTCTTCGCGGAGTTGCATCGACCGCCGAAAAAGCAGTCAAACTGGCGAAGGATCTGTTATCGCTGCATGAACGAGACACACGGAAGCTGGAAGATATAGGTGGAAGGCGTGGGTCTGCTCTGCAAGTTCTCTCCTGCTTGCAGGAGATGCCCTATACCTCGCCGCGAAGACTGGCCGACGCCTCTGGACTCAGCATCAATACGGTGGTTTCTTCGTTGGAAATATTGAAGAGCAAGGGGATCGTCTCAGAGGCGACTGGGCGCCGTGGCCGACTTTTCCTCTACTACGACTACATCCGATTGATGGACGAAGGCGCATTGGCTGGGTAAGTCGACACGACGGCTGCGCACCAGCCCGGCAGCGATCGTCCGGCCGCCTGCTTGGGTAGTGTATCGCGGATGCAGCTGACGCGGTGCAGTTCTTATGCGATGCTGCGATCCGTCGATGCAGGTCGCTCCAGCAGCCAGCGATGCAGGCGGGAGCAGACGAAGGATGCAATCAAGAGTGCGATCCCAAAGGTCAGCCTGACGACAAGCCAGCTGACCAGATTGAAGGCTACTGGAGACGCTCCGGTCGCAACTGGACCAGGCTTGAGGTGGAAACTGGGGTGATAGATCTTTGCTGAAAGGTCGCTACAGGCTTCCAGAAAAACGAGAACCGCGACGGACATAGTCGCGATAACGATCATGGGCCTACGCCAAGGCTTCGAGGATAGGGCTGCAAAGATGATTGCCAACGTCAGTAGAGCGCATACCACCGAGACCGGATTGCGGCGAAAGAACAGTGGCGCAGCGAACAGGAAGAAGACGCCGTAGAGTTGCGCCATGCGGTCGCGATAGCCAAACCGAAGGATGGCAAAAGGTGCCGCGAACCAAAGGCTCATAGAAAAGCTGACCAGAAACATGGTTGAGAGAAAGACAATCCTGGCGGGGATTTCGCCGTGTGGCACCGTTGCCGGAATGCTGACGCCGGGATTTCGCATCCACACCGCAATGAAGTACATCATGGAGAAAAAGCCAGCGAGTCCGGCGACGAACGCCACTGGCGTGCGCCAACCGAGGCTGACCAGCGTGCGGGTGTAGGCGAGCCAGAACCAGAGCCGGCCGCGCGTTGCGGCCATCTCGGTCAGGTCGCCGTAGATGGCGGCGGCGCGGGCGCGCCCGGCGAAGAGAGCGAGGAGGGATTCGAGGAGGGATGTCTTAGGCATGGGCGGCTCCGATCAGTTGTGGGCGGTGCATACGGCGATGAATCCACGAGTAGATGATCGCCGTGGCCAAGGTATCGACCAGTGCAGGAAAGACGGGAAACAGCGTTCGTAGTCCCGGAACGGCCACGGAGAAGCCTCCCATGTGCCAGAAGCTCTCCATGATTGCAGCCCCGACGGTGCAGCTTGCGGCCAGTGGTACCAACGATGTGCGCCATGGGGTCGACGCGACGATGCAGACTGCTATGAGCAACACGAAAGCGAGCCAGAACTCAGGAAGCAGCCAGCCGAGACCGAGGAGTAAGACGCCTGCGGAGACGAGCGCCGCTGCGAAAGCAAGCTGAACGGCCCGGTCGCGAAGGCCGTAGCGGATGGCGGCAAAGGGAAGAAGAAAACAAAGCATGAGGCTCGCGTCGCCGAGCGGCTCGCCGATGTGAGGATGATCCATGGCAAAGAACCACATATACGGAAACACGAGTCTGTCGTAGAGGAACGCAAATACGATGGCTCCGGCAAAAAAAGCCGCCAGGGAACGCCAGCTCAGGGACAGGAGCGTACGGAGATAGCCGATCCAGAACGAGGTGCGCGGACGAGTCGCGGCCAATTCCAGCAGGTCGCCGTAGATGGCGGCGGCGCGGGCGCGCCCGGCGAAGAGAGCGAGGACGGATTCAAGGACAGTCGGCTTATGCATGGCATGGCCTTTCCATAAGACAACTACTGAGATTCTGAGCTGCGCTCAGAATGACGCTTGGGAGAACGGCAAAGCGCGCCGGATCGGCGAGCAGGTCGAGGCCGTCGAGCAGGCTGCGGTACGCGGCCTGGGCGCTGGCGACGGCGTTACGGCCTTCGCGGGTGACGGTGACGAAGCGCTTGGCGCGGCCGCCGCGCTCGGGCGTGGGGCTGCCGTCGCGGAAGGTGACCAGGCCCTTCGCCTCCATGCGGTGCAGCGTGGTGTAGAGCGCGCCGGGCGAGGGGTTGCGGCCAGTCTTCGCCGCGATCTCGCTGAGGATGGTGACGCCGTAGGCCTCGTCGCCGAGGCGCAGGACAGCGAGGAGGACGATCTGCTCGAATTCGCCGAGAGAGAGGTTGGTATTCATATCTACTACAATGTAGTAATAAGATAGAAGAGTGTCAAGATAATTCGGATACGCCAACGACAAAAGCATATTCTCTCCGGGAATGACAAACAAAATAGAATAAGCTAGACTAAGCTAGTCCATGAGGTGCAGTATGCTTCAGGTGGGAGCTTTTGAGGCGAAAAACACGTTGGGGACCCTGCTCGACCGGGTGCAGGATGGCGAGGAGATCGTCATCACGCGGCACGGCAGGGCAGTGGCGCGGCTGGTTCCCAATGCGGGCGCAATTGATCGTGCGCAGGCGCGTTCTGCGGCGGAGCGGATTCGGGCACGGGCTGCTTTACTGCCTCGCGGATCATTCGACTGGGAGACTCTGAAGCGCGACCGCGACGAGGGCCGTCCGTGAGCCTGGTTCTGGACAGTTCGGCGGCGCTGGCGTGGGTGTATGCGGAGGAGCGCAGCGAGGCGATTGCCCAGGTCTTTGAGCAGGTGACGGAGGCTGGGGCGTGGGTTCCATCGCTGTGGCGGCTTGAGGTCGCCAATGTGCTGGAGATGGGGGTCCGCCGAGGGCGGATCGATGCCGCCTTTCGCGATGCGACGCTGGCGGACTTCCAGCTTCTGCCGATCCAGACCGATGCGGAGACGGACAAGTACGCCTGGGGTACGACGTTGCGGCTGGCTGAGCGGCATCGGCTGACGGTCTACGAAGCGGCTTATCTGGAGCTGGCGCTACGGCGAGGACTTCCCCTGGCCAGCCTCGACGGAGAACTGCGCACGGCGGCGCTGGCGGAGAAAGTAGTCCTGCTGGGGGAGTAGAGGACGGGAGCAAGAAGCGATCGCATCAATCCGTCTCTTCTTTGCTGCGTACAATTGACCCAGAGCGATGGAGTTCAAAGAGGCGATCAAGCTGGCGTTGCAGTCGCTGTGGCAGAACAAGCTGCGCACGGCGCTGACGCTGCTGGGCGTGACGATCGGCGTGACCAGCGTGATTGCGGTGGTGACGCTGGTCAACGGCGCGAACAGCTATGTGACGACCAAGTTTTCGAGCTACGGCGCGGACGTGTTTACGGTATCGCGGATGCCGTCGCTCATCTTCAGCTCGGAGGAGTACGAGCGGTACCAGAAGCGGAAGAACGTTCTCTACGACGATTACGTTTATGTGCGCGACAACTGCAAGCTGTGCGTGGCGACCGGGGCGTTGCAGACGACCGTGGCCAAGGTGGTGCGCGGGACGAACTCGGTGACCGATACGACCATCCGCGGCTACACCTGGCAGATGCCTTCATTGCAGAACCTGGAGATCGCCGAGGGGCGGGGATTGACACAAGTGGATGAGGACCATGCGTCGCATGTGGCGATCATCGGGACGGACATCCGCGACAACCTGTTTCCGGGGGTCGATCCGCTGGGGCTGGAGCTGCGCGTGGACGGCCAGCCGTACACCGTGGTGGGCGTGGCCCAGAAGCAGGGCAGCACGCTGGGCGAGAGCCAGGACAACTGGGTCGCGGTGCCGCTGACGGCGTACCAGAAGACCTATGGCACGGCGGACTCTGTGGTGATCTATGTGAAGGCGGGATCGGCGGGGCCGGCGCTGGATGCGGCGGGGGACGAGGTGCGCGTGCTGATGCGCTCGAAGCGGCACGACGCGCCGGGCGCGGAGGACTCCTTCGAACTGGACGTGAACAACACTCTGGTGGGCTTTTTTTCGACGGTCACGCACTGGTTCGGCGCGGTTGCCGGGGCGATCGCGCTGATCTCGCTGGCGGTGGGCGGCATCGTGATTATGAACATCATGCTGGTGAGCGTGACCGAGCGGACGCGCGAGGTCGGGATTCGCAAGGCGCTGGGCGCGCGCGGACACGACATCATGCTGCAGTTCCTGGTGGAATCGGGCGCGATGGCCCTGGTGGGCGGGATATTTGGCGTGCTGGGCGGCATCGCGGTGGCGCAGGGAGTCACGCTGGCGCTGGGCTTCCCATCGACGGTGGCGCTGTGGAGCGTGCTGGCCGGGCTGGCAATGGCGACCTCGACGGGGATATTTTTTGGCGTGTATCCGGCGCGCAAGGCGGCAAAGCTGGATCCGATCGTGGCGTTGCGCGCGGAGCTTTAGAGCACTTGTAAGTTGTGGGCGAAGGCGAGAACGATGCGGCTTGACGATCTCAAAGAGACGGTGACGATGGCGCTGGCCACGCTGCGCGCCAACAAGATGCGCAGCGGGTTGACGATCCTGGGCATTGTCTTCGGCGTGATGACGGTGATTGCCATCTCGTCGGTGGTCAACGGACTCAACCGCAGCGTGGCGGGGCTGGTCGAGTCGCTGGGATCGAACGTGCTGTTCATCTATCGCTTTCCTGCGTTTACCGGCCGGCCGACCACCGAGATGCTGACCCGCAAGCAGTTGACCTACGACGACGCGGCGGCGATGCGCGCGCTGCCCCATGTGGTGGCCGTCTCGCCCGCGCTACAGTACACGGACAACACGGCCCCAGGGCGCAGCGGCGTGACCGCCATCAAAGGCGGCGGCAAGACCATGCAGAACACAATTCTGACCGGGGTGGTGCCGGAGCAGGAGGAGGTGCAGGAACTGGATCTGCGCGACGGGCGCTTCTTCAACGACCAGGACCAGCAGCGCGCGGCGCGCGTGACCGTGCTGGGGCACGATACGGCGCAGCAGTTGTTCCCCGGCGTGAGCGCGGTCGGTCGCGAGGTGGAGGCGGCGGGAATGCTCTTTACCGTGGTGGGCGTGCTGGAGAAGCAGAAGCAGGCCTTCGGCGGCGGCGCCAACCCGCAGGACAACCAGGCGTTCTTCCCCATCTCCACCTTTCACTACATGCATCCCGAGGAGCTGGACTACTGGATCACGCTGAAGTATGACGACCCGAAGAACCGGCTGGCGGTGGAGGACGAGCTGACCGAGCTGCTGCGGCGGCGGCGCAGGGTGCGCAACGAGCTGCCGGACAACTTTGCCATCTTCGGGACGGACACGCTGACGCGGCTGTGGGACCAGATCACCGGCGGCCTGTTTCTGCTGCTGTTTTCGCTCTCCAGCGTGGCGCTGCTGGTGGGCGGCGTCGGCGTGATGAACATCATGCTGGTGAGCGTGACCGAGCGGACGCGCGAGATCGGTGTGCGCAAGGCCATCGGCGCCGCCAGGCGGACGATCCTGACCCAGTTCACGCTGGAGGCGATCGTGCTGTGCGCGGTGGGCGGCGTAATTGGCATTGTGCTGGGCAGCGGCATCGCGCTCGGCGTGGGGCATTGGGTGCCCACGGTTCTCTCTCCGCTGTGGATCGCGGTGGCCTTCGCATCGTCGTGCGCGATTGGGCTGGTCTTCGGCATCTATCCCGCGTGGAAGGCCGCGAACCTGGACCCCATCGAGGCGCTGCGGTACGAGTAGGGGGGGAACGGTAGAGGTACGTTTACTGCGAGTGGGGTCAAGGATTTCGGTTGTTTTTCGGTTATGAATAGGGTGGCTGCGACCCCACCCATGACGATAGGACTGTCATGAACTGGGGCACCGTGAATGTGACGTTGTAAGCTTGTACGTATCCATGGCTAAGCCTTCTTCGTTGCTGGACACGCGCGTCATCTATTGCGGCGACAATCTGGAGCAGCTGAAGAAGCTGCCGGATGCATGCGTCGATTTGATCTACATCGATCCGCCGTTCAACTCGAACCGGAACTATGAGGTCTTCTGGGGCGAGACCAAGGAGAAGCGGTCGTTCGAGGACCGGCACGAGTCGACGCAGGCATATATCGAGTTCATGCGACCGCGGTGCGTGGAGCTGGCGCGGGTGCTGAAGAAGACGGGCAGCTTTTATTACCACTGCGACTGGCACGCGAGCCATTATGTGAAGGTGATGCTGGACCAGATCATGGGCGAGGATAACTTTCAGAACGAGATTGTCTGGAAACGCAGTAGCGCGCACAGTGATGCCAAGCAGGGAAGCAAGCATTTTGGACGCGTGCATGACGTTCTTTTTCTCTATTCGGGTGGTTCAGACGATTACACCTGGAATCAGCTCTACCTGCCGCTCTCGGATGAATACGTGGAGTCGCATTACACGAACGTGGAGCCCGATGGCCGGCGCTTCCGGTGGGACAATCTCACGGGCCCTGGCGGCGCAGCGAAGGGTAACGCCTTTTATGAGGTTCTTGGGGTCAAGAAATTCTGGCGCTACTCGCCAGAAAACATGGCTGAATTGATTGCTGATGGCAGAGTCGCCATTCCGCCCAAGGGGAAGATCCCAGCCATTAAGCGTTATCTCGACAAATCGCTTGGCGTCCCGCTCCAGAGTGTGTGGGACGACCTGCCCCCGGTAAATTCGCAGGCGAAGGAGTCCCTCGGTTATCCGACGCAAAAGCCGCTGCAATTGCTTGAGCGAATAATCAGGACGTCGTCGAACGAGAACGACATTGTGCTGGATGCGTTCTGCGGGTGCGGGACGGCGCTGGTGGCGGCGCAGAATCTGAACCGGCAGTGGATTGGGATCGATGTGTCTCCGACGGCCTGTACGGTCATGGCGAAACGGCTGCGCTCGGTTTGCAAGCTGCCCGAGAGCGAAAAGCTCTGGCAGATCGGGCGCGGGTTCGTGGTGCGCGACCTGCCATGGACGGAGAAGCAGTTGCGGACAATTCCGCCGTTCGAGTTCGAGAACTGGGCAGTGATTGCGCTGGGCGGCATTCCGAACAAGACGCAAGTGGGGGACATGGGGATCGACGGGCGCATCTTCCCGGTGGGTTCGGAGCCGAGCGCGAAGAAGGACGAGCAGCTTGACTTTATGGACGACTGGTATCCGGTGCAGGTGAAGCAGATGGACAAGGTGGGGCGGCCCGACATCGATATGTTCGAGGCGGCGATGATGCGGGCGAAGCGGAAGAAGGGATTTTTCGTGGGCTTCGACTTCAGCAGCGACGCGATGCTGGAGATTGGACGGTTCTTCAAGCGCGAGCACATTTCGATTGTCGCGCTGACAGTGCGGGAGATTCTGGACGAGACGATTGCGCATCGGCTGGCGTGACAGGTCAATCACCTGGTTGGCTGCGACCCCACCCATGACGATACGACGGCCATACATGGGCATGCATCCTCTACCGGTGGGCGAAGGGGTTCAGCAGCGTCACATCGATGTCCTGCACATCGCTGGTGTTGCGCGTGACGAGGGTTAGGCCATGGACGGCGGCGGTTGCGGCCAGCAAGGTGTCGATGACAGGGCGCGGGCGTTGGGCGGACAGCTCTCCCCATACTCGCGCGGTTGCGGCGTCGATGCCCAGGATGCGGTCGGCAAAGCTGAACTCCAGGCCATCCACCCACGCAGCGATGCTCTTCGCGGCTGGCGGGTCGGTGTGCTGCTTCAGCGCGACCGCTTTTCTCAGTTCGCCAAGCGTCAGAACGCTGAGGAACATCGCGGATGGATCGGTCTCCGCGACGAATGCGATGAGCTTCTCGTCGGCGCGTCTCTTCCTCGTCTCGGACAGTACGTCGGTGTCGAGGAGGTATTGGGCCGGCTCGCTCATAGGCTGATTTCACGTCCTGTGTCGCGGTCGCGCGGCACCTCGAAGCTGTCGACCTTTGGCCCGCCGAGCAGGTAGGCGCGCAGGTCGGGCTTATGCGCAGTCAGCGCGCGGTACTCTGCGATGGAGAGAATCACAGCGCGTTCCGAGCCGTGGCGAGTGATGATCTGCGGGCCTTTGCTGTTGGCCTCTTCGATTACCTCGCTCAGCCTCGTCTTTGCCTCCTGCACCTGCCAGACAGCCATAAATGTCTCCGTCTATTTCAACCAGAATTATAGTTATTATAGTCTGAATTGTCTATAGGGAACTGGCGCGTGGGGGTTTCCCCGCGGCGGTTGGGTAGACTGGTTGCATGGCGACGGTGGTCGAAGCGGTTACAACGCTGCTGACGGTGGGCGGGCTGGGCTACATGCTGCTGGCGTTGGCTGGGGCGCGGCAGTTTGGGCGGGAGTGTCGCCGGTCTGCGCTTGCCCGCGCGGATGCGGCGAAGGGCACGGGCTTTGCGCCGGATGTCAGCATCCTGAAGCCGGTGAAGGGCCTGGATGCGCGCATGTATGCGGGGTTTGTGAGCCACTGCGTGCAGCAGTATGCGGGGAGGTTTGAGATTCTGTTTGGCGTGAGCAGCCTGGACGATCCGGCGGTGGGGGAGATCGAGCGGCTGCGCGCGGAATTTCCCGCCTGTGCGATCCGGCTGATCGAGTGTCCGCGGCGGCTGGGCACATCGGGCAAGGTGAGCAACCTGGTGCAGATGCTGGGGGAGGCGCAGTATGAGCACATCCTCATCAACGACAGCGACATCTGCGTCTCGCCGCAGTACCTGGCACGGGTGATGGAGCGCTTCGGCACTGCGGACGGTAAAGAAGATCCGAAGGTGGGGATGGTGACGGCGCTGTTCCTGGGACGGACCGCCGCCGGGGGCGACGCTCTGACGCTGGGTGCGCGGCTGGAGGCGCTGGGAATCTCGACCGATTTCATGGCGGGCGTGCTGGCGGCGCGCAGGCTGGAGGGCGGCATACGCTTCGGACTGGGGGCGACGCTGGCGGTCTCGCGCACGGCGTTGGCCGCGGCGGGTGGCCTCGAACCGCTGCTCGACTATCTGGCCGACGACAACGAGATCGGCGTGAGGGTCGCGCGGGCGGGATACCGCATCGAGCTGTGTCGCGAGGTGGTGGAGACCGCGGTGCCGGCGTACGGCCTGCGCGACCTGTGGGAGCACCAGATGCGCTGGGCGCGCACCCTGCGCACCGCGAGGCGATGGGGCTATCTGGGGCTGGGGACCACCTATTGCATTCCGTGGGCCGTGCTGAACTGCGTGGCCAGCGGCTTTGCGCTGTGGAGCTTTACCCTGCTGAGTCTTGTGGTGTTGGCGCGCGTGGCCGTTGCGCTCACGGTCGGCGTCGGCATACTGGGAGACGCGCAGGTGCTGCGCGACATCTGGCTGCTGCCGCTGCGGGACTTCTTTGGCCTCGGCTTCTGGTTCTGGAGCTATGCCTCGAACACTGTCATCTGGCGCGGCGAACGCTTCACGCTGAAGGACGGGCGGATTACACGCGCGGCGTGAGAATCAGTTTGGCGATGGCGGCTCGACGTGGTCGATGACGAATACGTCGACGAGTGCCTTGGTGGGTTGGAGCTTCAACCCGAGTTGCTCCTGAAGCGCCGTACCCAGTCCCGGCGCGGCATTGGGATCGTTGTTCTGGTTCTGCCACGCATCGGGCAGCCACTTCAGCGTAAAGTCGAACCGGCCTGCGATTCCCGTCTGATCCACCACCGGCCTCTCCTGCCCCATCCCCTGTAGATTCTCGGCCAGGTCTGCCATGGAGTAGTTCGTGTACCGCACCGCGAGTCCGGTGCTGTCCCCATTGCCTTGCTCATCCGGAACCGTATTGGGATCGCTCACGCTCTTCGTCAGCTTTGCTCCGCTCTTCCCCACGGTAATCGCATAGATGGTGAGTTCCTTCTTCTCGCGATGATACTTAAGCTGAAATCGATCCGCCAACAGCTTCTGAAGCATTTCCTTCATCTGCTTGGTATTGGGTTCGCCCGCCACATCCGCTATGCCGTCGATGTCGTACCGGTCTTCGTCGAGCCAGGTTGGCCCGCCCACCACCTGCTTCCGGTGAATCCCATAGGCAACCTGGATGAGTTGATTCACCGTGTAATTTTCGACCGTGAGATGGCGTCCCTCGGTACCGAATCCATCGACGTTTCATCGGGTTTGCTCGGCTTGATGGTGGCGACCTCAAACGACGGGTGTGCGTCGGCGGCCATGGCAACGGCGGGAGATGTGGGTTGTGGCATGCTCTGCGCAGAGGCAGAGGCTGCGGAGAGCGTAACGGCGATTGCAACAGACTCCCAAATGCGAATGCGCATTGAAAACTCCTCTCGTGTTGCAAACGAAAATAATGATTCCAGGGCCGAACCAACCCCGATCTGCCCGCCTAATCGATGTCACTGGTTTGCAGGAGCCACTGCGCAGCGAATGGGAAAAGCAGCGCTACGCCGGCGCGAAGCGCGATGGAGAGGCCGAGGTGGTCGGCGAAGCGCATGTTTCTGGTGGAGGACTGGACGAACTCGGTCAAGGTAATATCCGGCAGCGTAATCTGCCAACGGTATTTCATCACCGCCTTTGCGATGAAGTACGCCAGCAGGACGCCGACGGCCAGCATCAAGCCATGACCCCGCGTCAGCACCGAGGAGAAGTAGGTGAGGCCGAAGATCAACCCGGTCAGCAGCAGGCCGGCCACGCAATGCAGCGCGAAGATGGTTGCCATCGAGACCGGCGCTCCGGCGACGAGGACGGGACCGCTGTCCGGCGCGATGCGGTAGTAGCCGAATGCCAGAACCGCGTTGGCCGCGAGGACGAGCAGCAGCAGTTGCGCCATGCCACAGCCCCAGTCGCTCCACACAAAGAAGGCGCGGGTACGCGGCCGGCTAAAGAGAAACGAGCCGCTGCCTTCGCCCAGGCCGCGGCCCACGCCGAAGCTGCCGAAACGCAACCCCAGAAATGCCAGGGGAAGCGTCAGAACGCTGACAATGACCAGGTAGATCTGGGGCGGAATGGAGCGGGCCGTATTGAGCGCAACCCCATTTTCGGAGTAGCCTTGGGCCGGGCCCGGGTAGCCCACGGAGAGCTTGAGCATGCTCCAAAGCAATAGTCCAACCAGCGCCATGCCGACGGCGAAGGTAATACGGGATTCACGCCAATACTTCCACAGGTACATTGGTCTTCCCCTTTCCGACGACTTCAAGAAATATCTCCGAAAGATTCAGCGGCGACTCTTCGAGCACGGTCGCGCCCTGCGTTCGCAGCGTAGCGACAAAGGCCTCCGCATTGGCGCGCAGCACATACTCCGTTGTTCCTTCGCCAGTGCCGGTCTTGAGCACGTCGGCGGACGCGGCCAAAGGCAGCGCCTCGCCCACCACGCGGACGCGGCGGAAGTTGGCGCGCATGTCGTCCAGCCGCGCCTCCAGCAGCAGCCTGCCGTGGTCGATGATGCCGACCCACTCGGCGATGCGTTCCACCTCGGAGAGATGGTGCGAGGAGAGGAACAGCGTGCGGCCCTCGTTGGCGAAGTCCTCCACCAGTACGCGCAGAAGCTGGTCGGTGACGACCGGATCCATGCCTGCGGTCGGCTCGTCGAGCACCACCATCTCCGCTCCCTGGGCCAGCGCAAGCAGCAGGCACAGCTTGGTCTGGTTGCCAGTGGAGAGCTGGCGAAACTTGCGCGTCATGTCCAACTCGAACACCTCGGCGTACTTGGCGGCGTGCGCGTCCGACCAGCGGGGAAAGAAGCCGCGATTGAAGCGCACCAGATCGTTGCCGGTCATCGACGGGACAAGCACCTTGTCGATCACCCAGCCGGTGCGCGCGAGGATGGCGACACTGTCGGTTCGCGGGTCGAGACCGAAGACCCGCATCTGACCACAGTTTGCATGAGAGAGACCGGCAAGCAGACGAATCGTTGTGGTCTTGCCCGCGCCGTTGCGGCCCAGGAATCCGTAGATAGCGCCGCGCGGAACCCGCATGTCCAGCCCGTCCACGGCGCGAATATCGCCGTAGTGTTTGTGCAGAGAGTGAGTTTCGATTGCCAGATCGTTCATTGCGCCTCTCCAAGGTCGTCGTATGAGTCTTCGAGCAGTTGCAGCAACTCCGCCCGCGCTAGACGAAGCTGCTTTGCCTCGACTGCCAGTTGCGTCGCCATGGGCCGGAGGCGGCGGAGCTTCTCCGATTTCAGCAGCCCAGGACTTTGACCGGTGACATAGCAGCCGCCGCCGGGCACCGTGCGCAGGATTCCATCGCGCTCCAGATTCTGGTAGGCGCGAGCAACGGTGTTGGGATTGATGCGCAGTTCGGCGGCGAGCTTTCGCACCGAAGGCAGAGCATCGTCCAGCTTCAGCGCCCCGGCGGCAATCGCATGTTTCACCTGCGATTCAATCTGGAGATAGATCGGAGTGCCCTGGCCGGTATGTACGCGAATAATCATACTGTATGAATACAGTAGTACAATTAGGCGGCCCTGTCAACAAAATAAATGCGGACATGAGTCCGCGCGAAGGAATACAGGGAATACAGAAGGACTGGTGCATCAGGGATCGTTTGGCTGGTTGCTGACGATCTCCTTGCCGCCGGAGCGGGCGATGACGTAGACGGGTGAGAGCGCGGCGGGCAGGGGACTGGGCTGGTTGGAGAGATCCTGCCAGAGAAAGATGCGCTGCGCGCCGGGCCACCTTGCGGCCAGCGATTGCTGCGTCTCGAAGATCGCGGGCGCGTCCGAGAAGAAGCTGCCGTACCAGAGGTTCGAGCTGCGGCCGTAGTTGGCGACGCCATTATACTCGCGGTCGGTGAGGATGTGGAGCACTTCGTGCGGTTCTGGACGCGCTCCGCGCGTGGGTGCCTCGGTCGTGTAATGGGGGAGTTGGAGATAGAAGCCGAGGGTGCTGGCGAACTCGTACTCCTGATGGATGACGATGAGGGCGGGCGGCTGGCCGGGGCGTGGGGCGAGCTGCGGAGCGATGGCCGCGGCGAGCTGCTGTGAGCTGAGCACCGGAGCGAAGGTCTGCAAGCCGAGGTGCGCGGCCAGCAGGAAGCCGAAGGCCCCGGCGGCGAGGGCGAGGGTGGAGGCATGGGGGCACTTCGTGCTGTTCTCGAAAGACGCTCGTTTGCGCAGCAGGAACGAGGCGAGCGGCCCGAAGAAGAGCGCGGCGGCGGCGAGGGCAAGCGGCAGGCGGAAGAGGCCGAGGGCCTGCGCGTTGAGGTCGAGGAAGTGGCCCATGCTGAGGGCGTAGTTGGCGGGGTTCTGCTGGAGGAGCGCGGCGAGATCGGTCGAGGGCGCGGGCGCGCGGGTGTGCAGCAGGAAGGAGAAACCGGCGGCGGCGAAGACAGTTCCGAGGGCAAGCAGCACAGCGGTGCAGCGGAGGTTGGCGCGGCGGATTTGCTGCGC
This sequence comes from Acidobacteriota bacterium, assembly GCA_021851465.1. GTDB lineage: Bacteria > Acidobacteriota > Terriglobia > Terriglobales > Acidobacteriaceae > Edaphobacter. The sequence continues at coordinate 760 of JAJZDL010000020.1, read as the reverse complement.
GCGTTGGGCGACGGGCTGCCCCGCGGCGTGGGAGTCCTGCGCGAGCCATCCGGCGATGAGGATTGCGAGCGGTGGCAGCGCGGGCAGGACGTAGTACTCCTGACGGGTGGAGAAGCTAAAGAACAGCAGCGGAACGAACGCCCAGAGGAGCAGGAGGAGATGGACTGGAGCGGCAATTTGTTCCGCAGGGCTACGGCGGCGGATGGATGCGAACGAGGAGCGGGCGGCATCGGCGAAAGCGTGGAAGAGATAGGCGGACCACGGCATCAGCCAGATGAGGCAGAGACCCCAGAAGAGCCAGAGGGGGACGGTGTCGTAGTCGCGGGGGACGCGGAGGTTGAGGTAGCGGAGGAGCTGCTCGTTGATGAAGTAGAACCAGGCCCAACTGTGGACATTGCCCTGCGTTGGCAGCGGTACGGCGAGGTGGCCGTGAGCGAGTGCGAGGCCGCCGGGATGGCCCTGCGTAGGATTGGCGAGGGCGATGAGAATGTGCCAGGGCGCGGCGAGGGCGAGGAAGACGGCCGTGCTCGACAGCGGATAAAGTTGGAGGATGCGTGCGGCGGCGGCGCGTGGGCCACGCGCCAGCAGAAGGTAGAGCAGGGCGATTCCGACGGGGAAGACGACGCCGATCAGTCCCTTGGCGAGGACGCCGAGGGCGCAGCAGGCGGCGAAGGCGTAGCAGAGGAGCCGGAGAGTCGTGGACGACAGGGGCGGCGTTTGTGGGAGGAAGGCTTTGGGGGGAGGGGTCAATGGAGCCGTT
>JAJZDL010000019.1 GCA_021851465.1 Acidobacteriota bacterium | reverse complement strand
TGTTCTGAGTCTGAAGTTCGTATAGGTCGGGCCTTCAGCCCTCTGCTTTGTGGCGCAATGTAGCCTGGGGCTGCGCCCCAGGCTGGTATACAGCGGGCCTTTGGCCCTTGGGTTTTGTGCTGCGAATCAATGACTCAGGACACTGGACACCGCCACCGGCCCCGCTGAGGATTCTGTCCGTAGCCGGGCCGATGACTTCGATCTATGGTTCTATTTTTTACCAAGCGGGGGGAAACTACTATGCCAAGTATTTGGGGATATTTTTTGGGGGGAGGAGTGGTTTGGATTGTGGTGGTTGATGGATTTGTGGGGGGGGGGGGGGGTTTGGGGGGGGGGGGTTGGGGGGGGTGGGGGGGGGGGGGGGGGGGTTGACAGGGATTTGCCGGGGGCGAGCGCATTTGAAGGTTGTTCAGGGCAAGAGAGCCGGTTCCTGAGCTGAAAGCTTGCAAGCTGTAAGCTGACAGCTCAAAACAAGAGAGGCTCGATCTCTGAGAGGTGAGCTTGCAAGGGACGTGCCCCTGATGCAAGACCAGAGCAGAGGCTGGAGATTGTTTGGAGAACGGGCCGGGCGGTTGTGGTTTAGCGGAGAGCGTCGGGGTCCTTCGACTCCGCCTCCCGCGATGAGGCTGCGGGAGGCTCCGCTCAGGATGACAGGCTTAATGCAGATGACAGGTTGAATACATACGCTGCGGTCAGGATGAGAATTTGCAAAGGATGCGGCGGTGAGGAGGACAAGGTTTGGGGTGGACGGGGGGGGGGGGGGGGGGGGGGATGAGTTTGGCCGGAAGACAGAGGAAGATTCTCTTCGGTTCAGGCGATTGGCCTGACCCAATGGATGGGCGCGCGTGTAAGCTTCTTCGGAAGGGGAACGGGGATGGTTGGGAAGATTGTGGCGGCGGGGCTGGTGTGTGCGGGGATGGCGGCGGGGCAGACGGCGGCGGCTCCGCAGGCGTCGAGCGCGCAGGCGGCGTCAACCCATGTCTCAGAATCGAGACCTGGGGCACCCGCACCGGCGAAGGCGTATGCGTTCGACGTGGTTTCGATCCGGCAGAATATATCGACGCAGCAGAATGGGATGCCGCAGTTCGGGCCGACGCCGGACGGCTATCGGATGACAAACATGCCGATGATGCTGGCGATTATGACGGCGTTTGTTCCGCAGACTGACGGCGCGGTGTTTTTTACTCAGAGCGATGTCAAGGGCCTGCCGGACTGGATGTACGAGCGGTACGACATCGACGCGCGCATCTCCGACGAAGACCGGGCGGCGTGGCAGAACCCGGAGATGCAGAAGGCGATGTTGCAGGCCATGCTGCAGGCGATGCTCGCGGACCGGTGCAAGCTGGCGGTGCATCGCGAGGTGAAGGAGGTTGCGGTGTACTCGCTGGTGGTGGCGAAGGGTGGGCCGAAGTTCAAGGAGACCGATCCCACTGTGGAGCACCCGGACGGGATAAAGCTGCCGTGGGGTGGCGTGCTGGTTGAATCGAAGGACAGCATGAGTCTGTATGGGAGTTCGATGGCGTCGCTGGCGACGCTGCTGTCGTCGATTGGCGGCAATGGAGCCGGACGCCAGATCCAGGACAAGACGGGACTGACCGGGTGGTACGACATTGTGCTGAAGCGGCCGCAGCAGAGCGCTCCACCGGCTGCGCAGCAGGGTGGGCCTGAGGCGTCCGATCCGGGCGGGTCCATCATCTATTCGATGGTGGGCGATCTTGGGTTGAAGCTGGAGCCGACGAAGGGGCAGGTGGAGACGCTGGTGATCGACCATATCGAGCGGCCTTCGGCGAATTAGCGGGGTTTTGCTGAGGATGGAGTGTGTCGCGGAGCGAACGGAATGCGGGGATTCTTCCCCTTCACTGTGTTCAGGGTCAGAATGACAAGTCGCAAAAGATGCTGCGGTCAGGATGACGGGTCTCAAAGGATGCGGTGGTCGGGGTGACGATGCATAACTTCCATGCCAATGTGGGAGCGGTTCTATTGCGCAGGATGTGCGTTGGTACTATAAGTCGATGAGCGGCGGCGCTGCTCCATCGGTGGCGATCTTGCCGCGAAGGGGCTGGGCGTTGCGGCGTGTTGGACTGGGTGTGCTGGACTCGGTGGACAGGGAAAGGACAGAGGCAGAGAGCGATGCGAAGCCCGCGCACGGTAGCGAGGACCCTGTTGGCGTTCGTGGTTGGATCGACGTGCTTCGCCGATTACTGGGAGTACAGCAGGCAGTACCACGCCGATCCGCAGACGTGGATGGATGTGGTGCAGGGGGCGGCGGGTGCGCCGCAGCAGTACCGCATCGGCGTGGTGTGGGTGGCCGACCTGCTGCGGCGGCACGGGCAGATGGGGCTGCGCCACGGCTTTACGCTGATCGACCTGGCGTGCGCGGCGGCGACGGGGTTTCTGCTGTACTCGCTGTTTGAACGCTCGGCGGCGTACCGCGCGGCGGGCGCGGGCGCGCGCTGGTTTGGCGCGGCAGCGTTTGTTTTTCTGGCGCAGTACTACTTTGCGTGGATCGCGTGGTACCAGCGGCCGGAGACGATGGCGAGCGCGGCGGCGGTGGCGGCGACGCTGTGGCTGATGACGGTGCGGCTGCCGCTGTCTCGGGGCGCGTCGATGGCGGTGGCGGCGGGCGGGATGCTGGGGGTGGCGGCAGTGCAGGGGTTCATCCGTCCGGATGTGGTCTTTGCACTGCATCTGGGTGTGTTGGCGGTGTGCCTGACGCGGGCGGGCGATGGGTTTGCGCTGCCGCGCGGGGTGCAGGCGGCGACCAGCGCGTTGGCTGTGCTGGTCGCGGGCGGCGTGCAGATGTACCTGATGCATGTGGTTTATCCCCATGCGGGATACGGGACGACGCCGGTATTTGAGCTTGCGCTGAACTTTACGCAGCCGCTGCGGTGGGTCCCGTTTGCGCTGTTCATGCTGCCGTGGGCGTGGGTGGCGGCGATGCTGGCGCGCGGACGCTGGAGAGCGGAGGCGCCGGGGTTGGCGCTGATGGGCGGCTCGGCGATCTATGTGGGGCTGTGGTTTGCGGTGGGGTGCATCGACGAGGTGCGCATCTTTATGCCGTATGCGCTGGCGTTGATCCCGGCGACCTGCGCGTGCGCGATGGAGGAGTTTTTCGACGGGCAGGAGGCTGTACCATAGCGAGGGCCGTTGCGCTTGTTTTGCAGCGGCGATGGATTGTGCGGGCAGGGATGCGCGGGCAGGGATGCGCGGGCAAGGATGCGCGGGCAAGGGTCAAGGGCGAGATGAGCGACGCACGCACGAGGGAACGGCAGGGCGGGGACGAGGTGGCGGAGCGCGCGCTGGCTGCGGCGGGCTGCTGCGGGCCGGGTTCCGAAGCGGGCGGGCCGGGGATGAGCGCAGGGCGGTTCTGGGGCTGGATGGCGGTGGCGCTGGGAGCGGTGGCGGTTGGCAAGGGGATTCGCAGGCCGAACGCGTGGGCGTACACGCAGGCGCAACTGGACTACAGCTTCGGATTTATTCGGAGCGGGTTCTTCGGGGCGACCCTGGGCCATGCGCTGGGGTTGAACCGGTACGCTCACTTTGCGGCTTTCTCGACTGGGCTGCTGCTGCTGCTGTTTGCGGCGCTGGCGCTGCTGGCGCGGAGCTCGAAGCTGGCGGAGCTGACGCCGCCGGGGGAGCTGCTGGCGGTGTACGCATCAAGCTACAGCGTGACGTACCTGGCGCATGTGAACGGCTACTTCGACATTCCGCTGGCGCTGCTGTGCGTTGGGGCGCTGTTTGTGCGCTCGACGGGCCGGCGGCTGGCGGCGGCGGCGGTTGCGACGACGGTGGGTATCCTGATCCACGAGCAGTTTCTCTTTGCGTTTGTGCCGGTGCTGGCGGTGAGCGTGGCGTTTGGAGCGGCCACGGCGAAGAGTGCAGGCGAACGGCGGGTGGCGTGGATTGGCGGGGCATTACTGGTTGTGTTGGGGCTTGGCTTGACGGTGTGCGTGGATCGGGATGGGGCGGTCGGCGCGGCGCAGGCCGAAGGGTTGCAGCAGACGATCGAGCAGCGGACGGACGGGCCGTTGAAGGCGGAGGTATGGCAGGTGCTGCCGCTGACGCCGGGGGAGAACCTGGAGACGATGCGGTCGGTGTGGCGGCGCCCGACTTTTGTGCCTGCGCAGGTGGAGAGCCTGCTGCTGTTTGCGCCGACGGCGGCGGTGTTGTCCTGGGCGACGCTTCTGCTGCTGCGGCGATGGATGCCTGGGCGGCACCGCTGGCTGTATGCGGGGGCGTTGCTGGCGACGCTGGCCCCACTGAGCCTGAACCTGTTGGGATGGGACAAGAACCGCTGGAATGAGCTGCTGTGCCTGAATGCATTTTTGATGCTGCTGGCGGTTGCAAGGCAGATGGGTGGCGCGGGGGTGCAGCTTCCGGTGCGGCTGCGGCGGGCGTGCCTGATTGTGATGCTGCTGAACATGGCAGCGGGCGGAGGGATGCTGGACGGCCGACATATACGCCCGTTTCCGTTTATGCGCAGCGGGGATGCGGCGGTTGTTGACGCTCCCGCTGCCGGTGTTGCGGCACAACTGCGAGATGCTGCGAGTCGAGCGGGCCACGACTTCGTAGAGGCATCGGCGCGGCGGGGAGGCAGCGAGTTCCCGATGGGGCTTTGCGTTGTGCGCCGACGGCTATAAATGGCTGGGGCAGCCTGTGGGGTAGTCGGCGCGGCGCACGAGCAACCAGTGGCGGTCCGTGCTGTTGACGTTGGTGAAGACGACGCTGCCGCAATCGAACCAATCTGTATGGGTGTCGATGTTGGCGATCTCGTCGATGGTCCCGAGTTGGAGTTGGGTGAGGAACATGAAGGAGGGGTTGGCGGCGAAGCAGGCCTGGGAGCGCTGCCGATAGGGCAGGAGAGCCGCCTCCCTTCCGTTGATGAGACCGTTCATGTCGCAGATGGGGGCCTGCGAGAAATAGCCGATGAAGCCGACGTCGGCGGCGATGCCCGGGCCGTGCAAGCGATCGAGGTGGGCGCTGCGCATGTCGAGGAAGGTCTGGGAGCGGCCCCGGTCAATCCGCAAGACGATGGGAAACTCGACGATCCAGCAGAGAGCGAGGGCGCAGAGGAAAACAGACAGCAAGACGGGGCGAGGCTGGAAGGATGCGCCGGCAAGCAGCATGTTCCATGCGATCGAGAACAAGAGGGCAGCGATGACATAACGGATGCCATTCATCTGCTGTCCCTTGGCCGCTGCCATGAAGACGAGGACAGGGAAGGGGAGGTTGACAATCCAGGCCAAGCGGCGGTCGGCGCGCGCTGCCGCGGCGGCAGAGAGGGCCCAGAGCAGGAGCAGGCCGAGGCCGAAGGAGCCGGTGGCGGCGAACTCGTGGACGGTTGTGGCAAGAACGGCGGTGAATGGGACGCCCTCTTTTGCGATGGCGGTGTCTGGCAGCAGGTGTCCCATGGCGACGCGGATGAAGAGCAGGCCGAAACCGGATCCGGCACAGAGGGCGATGGCGCGGAGCCAATCCCTTCGGTCGATGAAGACGAGGACAGCAAAGGCGACCAGGAGGGTGAGATCCACGCGGAGCAGGGCCAAGAGCAGAGCGATGGCGGCGAGCGCGAGGGGCGGGGCACTGCGGAACAGGAGCATGGCGAATGCCACGGCAAGGAGGCCGACCAGACCGGTCTCCATGCCATCGGTGAGCCAGCGAATGGCGAAGGGGCTGACGAGAACGAAGAAGAGTGCAATCGCGAGCCGGTTGATGCGTGCGATGCGATAGACGAGCGTCAGCAATCCGGCGTAGGCGAGGAGAGAGACGGCCTTGGGCAACAATGCGGAGTGGGTGAGCGCCCTGAGCAGGGCGAGGATGGCGACATAAAGGAGGCTGGACGTTCCATAGTTGGGATGGATGCCGTCGAATGAGATGCGGTGCCGATCATGCAGGATGGCGGCGTAGCGCAGGTGGATGAGGGCGTCGTCCAGCATGGCATATCGGCCGACCCAACACTGAATGGCGGCCCAGATCGCTGCAATCCAAATTAGTTTTCGCACGGGCCTCCGCCTGATTTTGAGCCAGCATTGAGGATAGCAAAAGGAATTGCAGGGAATGCGCGGGGAGGTGAAACCGTTCGCCGGGGTGTGGCGTTGTGCTTGTCAATTGCCGCCTGCATCGGCTGCTTCCGTGTCCAATCTATCAATACCGGGGCGGTCTCCCTGTGTATTTATCGGACGTTGTGCTGGATTTATTTTGGCGAGCGAGAGGTAAACGAATGTTTGGGCCAGCAGGACCGGCACCAACAGCCGCAGCTCCCGCAATGTTCCGGTGGTGAGGGCTATGAGGATGTAGGGTGTGCTGAAGAGCAACAGGGCAATGGTTGGACGGATGTCGGCGTGGATTCTGAGTGCCAGCGAGGTGCCGACAAAGAGCAGCATGGCGAGGACGCAAGCACTCTCGATGGCCCATTTACCTCCATAGGTCCATCCACCAGTGACAGCGATCGGCCGGGAATAAACACTCGCAATGCGCAGTAGACGAGGCTGAAGAGGGCAAGATTGCAAAAGCCCGCCGTCCAGAAGCGCTTCGATCGGCCCGGCGCAGCGAACAGGGCCACGGAAAAGAGAGCGGGAGTGACGAGGAACTGGGTCTCGCGGGTCAGCGCTCCGGCGATTGCAGCAAAAGCCAGTACGAGATAGGCGACCCATCCTCTGGACACGGCCATAGAAAAAAGCCGAACAAGAGGAACAGGTATGCGAGCTGATCGTATGGGCTGACGACTGCCATGGCGAGTGCCTGCATGAGCGCGAGATATAAATATGTGGCCAGATTGACGTTGCTGAAGCGGCGGTTGCTATCGGAAAGGAGGAGCAGGAGCAGGAAGTTGGAGAGCGAGAAGCAGGAGGCATTCAGGAGAACGTAGCTTGCGTAAAACAAGAGCGTTGCATTGGGGTCGTAGGGCACATCGAAGGGCCGATCGTGGAAGAAGCGCAGCAGATGGCGATAGATGAACAACATTGCGTCGCGGCCGAGCAGCCGGTAGCGGAAGATGCCGAAGTCGTATTGGCCGAGGAAGCCTTGCAGGTTGAATACATGCCCTGAATATGCGCTTCTGAGCCATAGCTGTGTCGAGACGACTGTCGCTATCGGGATGGCGATTGCAAGCGCCCAGAACAACGTGGACTGGGGAATTCGTTTTTTCATCATTTTGAGATTGCTTCCATCCCGTCTCCGCTTCGGAGACGATCCAGTTGGGTTGAGCGCGGGGCCGTTATGCGTGTTCATCGGTGGCTTGCCGGTGAGCGAGAGGGGCCTGGAAGGCGAAGCGAATGGCGGGCCTTCTGCGGTCCGGGCCGAGGACGGCGATGGCGAAGAGGGGTGCGACCCAGGTGGCGAAGAGGGCGCAGAAGATGAAGATTTCGGTATCGAAGGTAAGGAAGTGGATGAGGCCGGAGAGCATTCCTTCGGGCGCGGTGTGGCTCAACTGCGCGAAGACGAGGAGGCCCCATGGGGTGGCGCGAATGTCTCCGATGAGCCAATCGTAGAAGATAAAGAGCACGAGCCAGATGAGTGGGGCGACGACGAAGATGCCGACCCACTTTGCCACATGGTAGGCCTCGGCGGTGGGGCTGAAGGAGATGCCTGTGGTGGTGTCTCCCTCGTCGAAGGGCTGGTTGTTGATCTCATGTGTGTAATAGTTGCCCCCGTAACGAGGGGGGGGCTTGCCGGGCCAGATGATGTGCGGGACCGTATTGAGGAGCCCCTCTTTGAGGGGGCCAAGGCCGACGACCTTGCCCTGGTCGGTGACATTGATGAGGCTGTCGTCGATGGAGATGAACTGCAGGCGGTTCCAGAACCCCTGGGGGGAGTTGTAGTATCCGCCAACGTTACCGGCGGTTGCCTCGAGGTACTTTTGCCGGGTCCGGTTGGGGTGTTCGAGGAGATCGATCGAGGTTTGCAGCTTCTGGCCGAATGTGGGGTTCTCATCCTGATTGGCGTTGCGTCCGTACTGCGAGTAGGGAACCAGGTAGTAGAAGAGGATGAAGACCCCGCAGAGGCCGAGGACAACCTGTAGCCGCGAGAGGCGATATCGCATGACGCAGACGGGGAGTGCCCAGCAGACGACAGGCTCCAGCATGCCCTGCTTGGAGTAACCGAGGAGGCCCCAATACAGGAAATAAAAGCCCGCGGCGAGAGCGATGGTCATGTTGGTGCTGCGCGTGCCTCCGCTGCGCCGGATCTCATGCATGACGCCGACGATGATTCCGAGGGGGATCAACTGATCGAGCTGCGTGAAGGCACTGAGCAGCGCGTTGCCGCCGGATCCCAGCAAAGAGATAATGAAGCCCCCGGCGATGCCGAAGACGATGCATCCGACAGATGCGCGGTACATGTTTGCATCGATGAGGATGTTCTGCAGGACGCCGGGCCTGCGCGCGAAGCGTCGGCTGACGATGACGGCGGCGAACATGGAGGTGATGCTGCCGAGGAAGGCCAGGATGGTGGTGTGTGGGTCGAGGAGATTGGAGTCGGCCGGCTCACCGAGATATGCCTTGTAGAAGAGGCCGATGACGACATCCATCATGGAGTAGAAGAAGACGTATACGCCCGCAGTGCGGGTGAGGCCTCCGGCGGTGTTGAAGGCGAGGGTGGCGATCAGGAGGAAGGCGACGCTGGATGCGCTGAAGTAGAGGGGGGTGCCTTCGAACTGCTGGACTGCGAAGAGCGCGGCGGCGAAGAGAGCGACGCGGTTGATCGGGATGCGTTCTGGAAAGGGGATGCGCACGCGAATGGCCCCAGTGTAGCAGGGGCGAGGGAGACAGGGAGGCCCGGACCGGCTACTGTTTTGGAATTGCGCACGGCGATTGAGTGTCCCGCCGCCGATAGTATATGAACTGGAAGTTCATGGGCAGCAGGGCGCCTGCGTCGCCGGCGGTGCTCAAGGTCAGCTCGCAGGGTTGGTAGATGTTCCAGAAATCCGGCAGGCGGGCCAACTCGTATTCACTGAGGAAGTATCCGACGCCATTTTTTGCGAGCAGCGGCCCAGTACCGCCGAGCGGGATGATGTACTGGGGGCGGCGCGCGAGAACGCTTGCGCCATCGCCTTTGAGGTGGCCAATTTCCCGGACCGTCTGAAGATCTACGGGGACTGGATTCCGCATTGCGATCTCGCGGTCATTGATTCCCAGCATATCGATGAAGTTCAATTTGTCGGCGAAGTACGCGGTGGTCCCGGCGATATTGATGGCGACGAGCGATCCTGGGGCCCAGTGACCGTTGATGTATCGGCCCATGGCTTCGCCGAGGAGGACGGATGTGTCCTGTTCGCGGGGATTTTCTACGTTTGGGGCGATCTGCCGCGCCGAGACGAGGAGAAGCAGGAGCGAGACCGCTGCCGCTCTGCGCGCCGTTTTCAGCCCATTCAGGATGTCGATGGCGCGCACCAGTGCGACGGCCATCAGCGGGACCAGCGGCACCATGAAGCGGAAGGCCATCATATGGTCGCCGCCGACATCGACGACGTATGCCGCGTAGGCGACTATACAGGCCCACAATCCCGCATCGAAAGATGCGAGCCGCCGCTTCGCGAGCACGGCGATGCCGGTTGGCAACAACATCGCTGCAAGGAAGGGCGCGCTCTTTGCATAGATCCTCCAATAGTGAAGACCGAAGGCCACACGCCAGATCAGGGGGATGCCGTAGACCTTTGCGTAGTATGAATTCGGCAGCGCGGCATGGTAGTAGGCCAGGCGGAAGACCTCCCATGGGAGCAAGACCAGGGCGCAGGCCCCGGCGGCGAGTGCAACGTCGCGTGCCCGGCTGCGCAACGAGGCGACGCGTCCCAGCGCGAGGCAAGCGAACAGCGCGACCGCGGCGACGAGCGCGCCATCCGGACGCACGAATATGGCGAGGCCGAGGAGCGTGCCGCCAGCCAGGATTTTTCTTTGCGATCCGGTCTCGATATAGTCGAGCGTCAGGAGCGTGCCGATCGCCAGGGTTGCGGCGAAGAGAGTCGGCTCCAATCCGCCGAGGTCCCAAACGAGCATCGGCCAAGAGGCGACCACGAGTGCGCTGACGAGCGCCGCCGCCATATTGCCGTTCCTGCGCGCGATGAAGCGCCAGAGGAAGAGCGCAAGCACAGCGTGGCTGACGAAGCCCACCACGCGGGCAGCGGCGAGCATCGGAATCCGCGCCAATGCCAACGCGGCGAGAAGAAGCATGTGGAGCGGGCTGGAATAGCCCTCGACCGGGGCCCCGTCCAGGTTCCACCTTGGCCCATGGCCCTCGACGAGGTGCTGCGCATACCGCATCGTAATGAACTCATCGTCGCAGTTATATTGCCAGTTCCTGTGTAAGCAGACGATCGCCAGCAGAAGCGCCCAGGCAAGCGTTACCCAGACGACGACATTCATGCTCCGGCCTGTCGCAGCATGTTGGGGGCGGGGTGCGGCGACGCACGTGGGGGGCTTGCCGGAGAGTCCCGCTGGGGGAGGGTTCTGGGAAGGGGCGGCGGACATGCTTGACACGAGTGTAGCAGGGGAGGGGCAAGGGGCCGATAGAGGTGCGATGGGCAACTGCGTGAGGGCGCGGGGCTGCCATCCACAAGCTTTTGGGCACAGTGGATTGGTTGTCCATGAGCGGAGAATGGCGGAGGAACAGGCTGGGCGAGGCCAATGGGAGTGTGTGCAAGGTGGGTTCTGGCGGGCGAGGATGGGGGAATTGCTTTGATTTGGGGGCTGGGATCGCATATTGTTCTGAAGGAGTGCAGTTGGCGGGAGCGGCTGGCGTTTGGCGCAGGCGTGGCGATGAAGAGCATGAACATGGAGAGCATGGGCATGGGTCGAGAGGGCGGGTTGGCGGCGTTCGGCGAGGATCTGCGGCGTGCGCGCGAGGAGCGGGGCGTGGAGGTGGATGCGATCTGCGGCGCGACCAAGGTTTCGGCGCGGCATATCCGCGCTCTGGAGGCGGGTGAGTTTGAGGAGCTGCCGGGGGGCGTCTTTCGGCGGGGGATTGTGCGCAGCTATCTGGGCGCTGTGGGGCTTGAGGATGGCGTCTGGATGCGGCGATTTGAGGCGAGTTGCCAGGAGAGCGGAGTGTGCGAACCGACGGCGACGGAGTGGGCGGAGTTTGCGGAAAATGTGAAAAACAGCCGTGTTGAGGCCGGTCGCGGCATGGGGTTGGGGTGGGTTGGGGCGGCGGTGTTGCTGGCCGCGTTGGCCGTTGGGGGATGGTTTGGGTGGAGGCTGGCCAGCCACCGGGGGCTGCTTCCCTCGGCACCAATTTGGAGGGTTTTGAAGTCTTCTGTTGACAATGGCCCCTCCAGGTAATTTACTGTTTCCTCGATTGAAATTGTCAGGAAGCGCGCGCTGAGAAGAAAACCACCATCGCGCGATGCAAATACGGCATGACCGCTCTTCGGCGCATGTGTGCATCGAGGGCCGGCGAGCTGAGGGTTAACGCAGATAAAAGGCCGGCAAAGCCCGTCGGAAGTATGTAAGTTGGTTCTTCAGGAGATGATGATGACGCTGTCTAGACGCTGGGTTCGCGGTGCTGTGTGGGTTGTACTGTTGATGGTGGGTTCGGTCCTGGCCCGTGCGCAGGAGGTCTCGGGAAACATCAGCGGAACGGTCGTGGATGCGACGGGGGCGAGTGTGAGCGGAGCAGTCGTGACCCTGACGAACATCGACCGTGCGTTTGTGGAGCGGACCCTGAAGACCGACAAGGCCGGCTACTATACGGCGAGCTCGCTTCCGCTTGGGCACTATTCGGCGACCATCACGATGAATGGGTTCAAGGCGACATCGGTCACTGGGCTTGTGCTTCATGCCAACGATGCGTTGCGCGTGGACGAGAAGCTGGAGGCGGGCAGCACCACGGAGACGGTCTCGGTTGTGGCCGCCCGTTCGCCGATCAACACGGAGAACAGCGCGAGTGAGGGCCTGGTCACGGGCACGCAGGTGCGCGAGTTGCCTCTGGTGACGCGAAACTATGAGCAGTTGCTGCCGCTACAGCCCGGCGTGTCGAACGGCGAGTCTACCAACGACCAGTTGTATGCGGGTGCGTCAACCCCGGCTGGCATGAGCAACCAGGTTCTGTTCTCGATCAACGGAGAGCGCCCGTCGGAGAACGACTGGACGGTCGATGGCGCGGACAACGTAAACCGCGGCGGTGGGGCGCAGTCGCCGACGAACCCGTCGAACCTATTGGCGGGCGGCAACCAGACGCTGATGGTGACCCCGAGCGTGGATGCCATCTCCGAGTTTGTGACGCTGCGCGGCAACTACGAGGCGGAGTACGGACGGAACTCCGGCGCGCAGATCAACGTGGAGACGAAGTCGGGCACCAACCAACTGCATGGGGATGCGTACGAGTTCTTCCGCAACGACGCGCTGGACGCGAACACATACTTCAACAAGATGACGGCGGTGCCTGCAAACGGCATACCGACCGTACAGACGGCGCCCGGCTCCGGGGTGTACTACACACCTGCCGAGCCTGCGACCCCGCGGCCCGCGTTGCGCTATAACGACTTTGGCTTTACGGTGGGCGGGCCGGTGATCATACCGCACGTCTACAATGGCAAGGACAAGACGTTCTTCTTCTACTCGCAGGAGTTCCGGAGGGTGGTTCAGGATCAGACCCTGATGTCGTTTGTGCCGACGGCGGCAGAACGGGCGGGCGACTTTAGCAACTCCTATCTGACCGACTCGAGCGGTAAGTACACGGGAGCGACGGGAGCGGTGGCCGTTTGCGCCGGCCCCAATTCCGGAGCCTGTACGAACTATGCCACGAACCTTGGGGCGATCACTCCCAGCGTGCTTTCTCCGACGGCGCAGGCGTATGTCAGCAGCATCTACAACAACGTCCCGTTGCCGCAGAGCGTGGGGGATCTCCAGGCCGGCCTCGACCCGCATGTTTTGACCAGCAATATCCGCAACATCTACCACGAGACGCAGGAGATTGCGCGCATCGACGAGCAGCTCAACTCGAAGGCGAACTTCTTCTATCGCTATATCAACGACAGCGTGCCGACGATCGAAGGTGCCGGCCTCTTTCCCGGCGCGAACCCGATGCCCGAGATGGGTGGGCCTGCCGGCGAAGGAATATCGGAGACGTTTACCAAGTCGCCTGGAATCCAACAGATTGGGCACATGACGGTAGCCGTTCACCCGACATTCGTCTTCGATTTGGGCTATGCGTATAGCCTAAGCAAGGTCAACAGCAGCCCGGTAGGTGCTGCTGCGAGCGCCAACTCTCCGTCGATCAACCCAGTGCTTCCGTTCCCGTCCACGCTAGGCGTGATTCCGTCCCTGACGTTTCCTGTCAATGGGCCGAGCGTATCGGCCAACGGTCTGTATAACGCCCGCAATGTGAACCACAATGGGTTTGGCGATGTCACCAAGACCATGAAGGAGCACACGCTGCGCTTCGGCCTGACGTACAACCACTATCAGGCGGAGGAAAACTCGATCGGCACCAACAACCAGGGCAATTTCAGTTTCAATCCCGCGGCGGCACCCTCAGCCGCACAACTGGCCGCGCTACCGCAGGTGAACAAGGTGTCCCCAGTTGGCCCCAGCCAGTTCGACTCGGAGTTTGCGAACTTCCTGATTGGCAATGCGAACAACGGCTATACGCAGTCGTCGTTGTCGCCGACCGCCAATATCAACGAGAACATGGTCGAGCTGTATCTACAGGACGAATGGCGAGCGACGCGTCGGTTGACGGTAAATATGGGCATCCGTTACAGCTTCTTCGGGCAGCCGTACGACATTGGGGATGAGTTGAGCAACTTCGACCCGGCGACGTATAGCACGGTGAACGCGGAGACGATCTCCAGCACAGGAAGCCTGTGCACGATGGCGGGGCAGACGACACCATCGTACTCGTATACCACGACAGGCATACTGGTGAACTATACGCTGGCCAACTGCCCCAATGTGAATGGGTTGAACTCCTACCAGCCGAACACGGTTGCGGATCCGCTGAATGGCATCATTCTGGGCAACCCGGACTTGATTTCGGATCAGGATATATCCGGATCTCGGAACTATCCTTACACCGCGCCGTCCGGTGCGCCAGCGATTCAGACCCACGGTTCTCCTTGGGGTCTCGAAGTAGGCCATGCGGAGAAGCATGACTGGGCCCCGCGATTAGGGTTTGCCTACGACCTGTTTGGGGATGGCAAGACGTCGCTGCGCGGCGGATACGGGATGGCTTACGACGATGCGTCTGTCCACCAGTATGAAGAGGAGGTGTTCAACAATCCTCCGTATGTGCAGGTGAACAGCTATAGCTCTGCGGTGCTGGATGTAGTGAGCGGTGCGCTTACGCCAAACCTGGCCCCACCCGCGCTGTACGCTACGCCCACAATCTACAAGACGCCTTACGTCCAGCAGTACTCGCTGGACGTTCAGGATATGGTCACGCCGACGATGACGGTGGACGTGGGCTATTTTGGGGACCACGGCACCCATCTTCTGGGAGTGGTGGACATCAACGAGGTACAGCCTGGGGCATTTACGCAAACGTCCATCGGCTACTCTCAGAGCGGGTCAAGTTGCAGCGGGTTCAGCAGCTATGCGTGCGAGGCTCCGTTGAACCAGATTCGACCGTACCGTGGGTATACCGCGATCAACTCGGCGCAGACGATCTTCAATTCCAACTACAACTCGCTGCAAGTGAAGGTGACGAAGAAGTTCAGTGGCGAGAGCATGATCGATGCGAACTATACATACAGTCGGTCACTCACCAACGCACAGAACGACTTCAATACGGCGGCGCAAAACAGCTACAATCTGAACGCGGAATATGGCCCAAGCCCTTACAACCGCAACCAAATTCTAACGGTTGACGGCGTGTGGGAGCTGCCCTGGATGAAGGAGCAGCAGAATCTGGTAGGGCGGATTGTTGGAGGTTGGGAGTTGACCGGTGTCTACGCTCTCAGTTCCGGTCTACCGTTGACCGCAACCATGCAGCCGATCGGTTCCAACCCAGGCACGGCAAACATCAATTATGCTGGGCTGACCAGCACCTATAATGGTGCACCCAACGGCGGCGTGCCGACCGACGCGGCGGGCTTGGGAATTCTGCCTGGGTCTGGGAGCCTGGCGACACTGCGCCCGAACCAGGTGTTAAACCCGAGCAACGGCTATGGCAAGGTGAACCTGAAGACCCGGATGAACTGGTTCAACCAGACGGCCTTCGCAGCACCGGCAATCAGCACCTTCCAGGTTGGCAACGAGCAACCTGGAGCGATCACTGGACCGGGCTACAACCGGCTGGACATCGGTATATTCCGCACCTTCAAGCTCTACCGCGGTACCAGCTTCACGCTACGCGGCGAGGGCTACAACGTGCTGAACCACACAAACTGGGGCTCGGTGAACACCGTGGCAAACAGCAGCACCTTTGGACAAGTTACATCGACACGGGACCCACGCATTTTGCAGGTTGCTGGGAAGCTCAACTTCTAACGTTTCCAACCTTCATGCAAGGAACGGCGCTGCCCTTATCGGCAGTGCCGTTTCTATTTAATGCCTGGGCGCGGCAGAATTGGACTGCGCCTGGCAGTTCATCTCGACTGGCTTAGGTGCTGTCCAAAAAACTATAGGACCAGCGCTCAACGAGGAGACAAGCAACGACGAGATACGGGGATTCTTCGCTGCGCTCAGAATGACAATTCATAAAGAAGGCTGCGCTCAGAATGACAAGTTTTAAAGGAGGCTGCGGTCGGAATGACAGCCTAAAAGAAGGCTATGGTTGGAATGACAATCTGTAAATCTTCGGTGAGAAGAACTGTTTCTGGACAGGTTCTTAGACGGCGACCGCAATGCGCAACGGATGCCAGTCGATGCATAATGTAGCGGTTTGAGGCCGGGTTGGCGCCGAATGACGCCGTATCTTTGCCCTGGTTTCGGGATACGGGTAGAATAATAGTGTAAGAGCAAATTACGGACGAGATGGAGGCAGAGTATTGGCGAAACGCGACCGATTTTTATTTACAAGTGAATCCGTGACCGAGGGGCACCCGGACAAGATAGCCGACCAGATATCGGATGCGATATTGGATGCGTGTCTGGAGCAGGATCCGTACAGCCGGGTGGCGTGCGAGACGCTGACCTGCACCGGACTGGTGGTGATCGCCGGGGAGATCACGACGCAGGCCTATGTGGACTTCCAGAGCATCGTGCGCGGGACGGTGGCTGCGATCGGCTACAACAACGCTTTGTATGGCTTCGATTCGAATACCTGCTCTGTGATCTCGACGATCAACAAGCAGTCGGGCGACATCGCGATGGGTGTGGACACGGGTGGGGCGGGCGACCAGGGCATGATGTTTGGGTATGCGACGAACGAGACGCCGGAGCTGATGCCTGTGCCGATCTCGCTGGCGCACAAGCTGACGAAGAGGCTATCGGAGGTGCGCAAGTCTGGGTTGATGGCGTATCTACGGCCGGACGGCAAGAGCCAGGTGACGGTGGAGTACGACGCAAACCAGAAGCCGGTGCGGGTGGATGCGGTGGTGATCTCGACCCAGCATGCGGAGACGGTGAGCAACGAGGAGCTGCGCGCCGACATTCTGAAGCATGTGATCCAGGCGGTGATCCCGGCGAAGCTGCTGGACGCGGGCACAAAGTACCACATCAACCCGACGGGACGGTTTGTGATCGGCGGGCCGATGGGCGACACCGGGCTGACGGGACGGAAGATCATCGTGGACAGCTACGGCGGCATGGGGCGGCACGGGGGCGGCGCGTTCAGCGGCAAGGACCCGACCAAGGTGGACCGCTCAGCGGCATACATGGCGCGCTATGTGGCGAAGAACATCGTCGCGGGTGGATTGGCCGACCGCTGCGAGGTGCAGTTGGCGTATGCGATCGGCGTGGCCGAGCCGGTGAGCGTGCTGGTGGACACCTTCGGTACGGGCAAGGTGGACGAGGACAAGCTGGAGGCGCTGGTGCGGGCGAACTTCCTGCTGACGCCGAAGGCCATCATCGAGAGCCTGAACCTGCGGCGGCCGATCTACAAGGCGACTGCAGCATACGGGCACTTCGGGCGCGAGGGCAAGGAGTTCACCTGGGAGGCGACGGACAAGGCCGCGGCGCTGCGGGCCGGAGCCGGGCTGAAAGAGGCGGTTGCAGCCAAGTAAGATCTCGCGGGGAGATCGCGCGTTGGATCGGCGGGCGGACTCTTCGGAGTCTGCCCGTTTTTCGTGGGTGGAGATGCCGAACTGAGAGCGGCCCAATAGAACGCTTGTGGGCGCGGGGTTTGGGTTTGACCTGCCCCCGGAAATCCTACCAGCCGGAACTGGAGTTCTCTCGCAATCCAAGCGAGGGAGCTGACGATGAAGAAGAGCCGGTACACGGAAGAGCAGATCATCGGGATGCTGAAGCAGGGAGAGGCTGGGTGAAGACGGCGAACCTGTGCCGGAAGCATGGGAGCGGCGGCGGCGGGCTTTGCCTTACGGGCATCGCCTCGTGCATGATGGAGGCAGCCCCCACGCGGACTCTGCCGCGCGGGTGTCGGTGTGGAGTGAGCGGTTGCACCGTCCGAAGCCGCGCAGGGCGCCCCGAACGCAGAGCAGGACGAGAACGAGGAGCAGACCCATGCCGACCCGCACGCCGAACCGGAAGCAAGCTGTGCCGCGTAAAGCCGCTCCGGGCGGAATCGCGCCTGTCATTGGCCTTGCCGCGATCGCACTTGTGTCGATTGTGCTGGCCTTTTTGTGGAGCAGCCATCGCGCCGCCGTATCTGTCGCGCCGGTTGCGGCGCAGTCGGTTGGGGCGCAGCCATTTTTCTCGCCGAGGCACATCTACTCGGAGACGGCCGACCCTCGCGCCGACATTGCGGCTGCGCTGGCCGAGGCAAAGAAGCAGCGGAAGCGGGTCCTTCTGAACTTTGGCGGCGACTGGTGCCCCGATTGCCAGGTTCTCGACCTGTACCTTCACCAGCCCCCCAACGCGGCGTTGCTCGATCAGAACTTTGTACTGGTTCATATCTGGATTGGGCAGATGGATGCGAACCTGGATGTTGCAGCGCGTTATGGAGTGCCCATCGCTCGCGGCGTGCCCGCGCTGGCCGTTCTCAACGCAGACGGCAGGATCCTGTATGCGCAAAAGACGGGTGAGTTCAACAATATGAGCCACATGGATGCCTCATCGGTTACCGGGTTTCTGGAAGAGTGGAAGATCTGAGCGCGGGCGGCCCAGAACCGCGCTCGGAGCGGGACGCGCCGTCCGCACCCGCATCTGTGCGAGATTCTTCGCCTTCGCACCCCAGCGTATCGGCTGCAACCGCGCACTCATCCACGCGGCGTGTTGAGATCAAGAGCCTGTTGCGCTGGTACGCGGTGCTTGCTCGATCCGCCAAGAAGACCCTGCTCAGCGTGCTCGGCCACGACTGTTTGAACCTGGCCCAATCCACTGCCTACTCGGCCATCGTGGCGCTGTTTCCGGCGCTGATCGTCGCTGCCGCGGTGATCGGGCTACTGCCGGACACCGCGCCGGTGCGCTTCCAACTCGCCGACTTCTTCGACCGGGTATTGCCACCGAGCGTCAGCCTGATGCTGGATGCGACGTTTGAAAATGCGCCCCGGCACGCCCACTCGGTGCGCGCGTTGATTGGTGCCGGCGTGGTGAGCTTTGCCGGTGCGTCGAACGTTATCGCCACGCTGATGGAGGGCCTGCGGCGCGCCAGTTCCAGGCCGCACCACACCTGGAGTTTCTGGCAACGACGCCTCCGCGCCTTCGAGCTGGTCTTCGTCTCGCTGGTACCTCTGGCCGCGGCCAGCCTGGTGGTAGTCTTCGGGCACTCCGTCACCCAATGGTTGCTCTACAGCATCGGCCCGCAGGTGCGCGCGCCGATTTACGTCATCGCACTGCTGCTGCGCTGGGTGCTCGCGCTCGGAGCAAGCGTCGGACTGATCGCTCTGCTCTATCATCTGGGTGTCCCGGATGAACGCGCCACCAGGCTGTTGCGAACGCCGTCGGCTGCTACGGCCGGCACCGCGAGCCGGTGGTGGACCAGCTTGCCCGGCGCGGTGCTTGCCACCGCTCTGTGGTTCCCTTCGACGCTCTGCTTCGGCTGGTATGTGACACGCTTCACCAACTACTCGGAGGTCTACGGGCCTCTGGGCGCGGGCATCGCACTGCTCTTCTGGCTCTACATCGTCTCTCTGAGCTTTCTCTGCGGGGCCGAGTTCAATGTACACTTCAACGCCCAGGTAGAGGCCCACTTCGGCGACAGGTCCGCGCACAGGTAAAATCTTACGGCACCCGCATGTCCTTACCGGGCTGCCCGCTGTTTTGCGGCACTCCCACGCTTCGCAAGAAACCCCGAAGGGTGGGAGTGCCGCCGCTGCACGACAGCTTGCGCGCCAGAACGCGAAGGCGGGGCGCAACGGGATTGCGATAATGGGATGCGGAGGGCGGCAGAGCGTGGGCATGGCGGCTGATGGGGCGGCGAATGGAGGGGCTGTGCCGCACAGGAGCGATCGCAGGCTTCTGCTGTTTGTGCTGCTCAATATCCTGGCGGCGAACGCCGGGTTCAAGCTGGTGGCGCACTTTGTCTTTCATACCGGCGTGGAAGAGATGCGGGTGCGCTACCGGGACTTCTTCCACTTCCACCAGTTCACCGACTCGTGGACGCCGATGCTCGGCTCGGTGAACTACTTTCTGGCGCATCCGGGCCTGCCGATCTACCAGGCGAAGCTGTACGACACGCTGATCTACCCGCTGACGTCGATTCTGCCGCTGCTGTGGATGAAGCAGGGGGGGATGAGCGATGCGGCGGTGCTGCGCGCACTGATGGTTGCGTCGTGGCTTGCTGTGGTTGGGGTAGTCGCGTTGCAGATCCTGCTTGCGGCGAAGATTGCACCGGGAACCGCGCCGGGCAGGAGCGCGTTGAGCTGGCGGGCTGTGCTGGCGACCGCGCTGGGTGCGTTTTTCTTTATGCCCATTACGCTGGCGTTCTCGCTGGGGCAGGCGCAGATATTTCTGGACCTCGTGTTTTCGCTGCTGGCCCTGTTCTGGATCGAGGGCAGGGACCGGCCAGCGGGCGCGATGATGGCGCTGCTGGCGATGGTGAAGCCGCAGTTCGGCCTGCTGCTGCTGTGGGCGGCGTTGCGACGCCGATGGAGCACGCTGGCGGTGGGCGTGGCGACGTTGGCAATCGGTGGCGCGGCCTCGCTGGCGGTCTTTGGCGTGCGCAACAACCTGGACTACCTGGGCGTGCTGGCAGGGCTGAGCCGGAAGGCGCAGTCGCACTACGCGAACCAGTCGATCTTCGGGTTGCTGAACCGCGCCATCTTCAACGGCGAGAACCTGCCGTATCACCCGTATGTGTATCCGCCATTTGTGCCGTGGATCTACGCCGTAACGCTGGCCACAACGGTGGCGCTGGTGCTGCTGGCGCTGGCGTATCCGTGGCGCGCGCGTTCGGGCGGGATGGCAGACTTGGCGGCCATTACGGTGGTCTCGGTGATTGCCACGCCGATGGCGTGGGAGCACCACTACGGCGTGCTGCTGCCGCTCTTCGTGTGGCTGTGGTTCGGCGAGTATCGGGGAGGGGCGGGCAGCGCGTGGAAGCTGGCGCTGGCGTTTATTCCGATCGCGGACTTTCTTTCGCCGTTCAACTTTTTGGCGGCGGTCCCGGTGGCCAATGTGCTACAGAGCTACATGTACTTTGGCGCGTTGCTTCTGCTTGGGTTGTTGCTGCGACAGGGTGGGGAAGGGAACGACGCTTCTGTCGGCGGTGGAGCGCCTTTGCTATAGGGGAGGGGCGGCCGTTTTACGTTGAGCGGAAGGAGCCGGCGAGAACGCAGGCGTACGCCCGCAGCGTGCAGCGGATAAAGTTCGCTGCAATCGCACGGATGAACGCAGGAATATGCGCCACGCACCGCCTCGCCGAGTGCGAGGCGGTGCGTGGCTCTCCCCGCAATATCCGCTGTGCAGGGTTCAGTGTTCTAGGACGGGTCTCCAGGCGGAGGGGATGTGTGCTGCGCCGCGGAGTGTACCGCAGCCGCTGCCTGAACAGCGGTGGCAGGCGGCTGTGCCCCGCTACCGGTGCGCACTACATGATCCGCCTGCGGCCCCTTGCTGCCCTGGACGATGTCGAACTCGACCTCGTCGCCTTCCTTGAGGCTTTTGTAGCCATCGCTCTGGATGGAACTGTAGTGAACGAATACGTCCGCCCCGCCTTCGCACCCCAGGAAGCCAAAGCCCTTCGCGTTGTTGAACCACTTCACCGTACCCTTATATTGTGCCAATTTATACACTCCTTGCTTAGGCCCGCAGTTGATTGACCGGCCGCATCTGCCGGGACAATGTAGTAGGACGCCGAGTGTGGGGAGAATGGTTATCCGCGGGTTGTTTTCCCGGCTGCAGTGAGGTGAGGCGATAAGTGCATTGCAGGCCGGGATGCCGGCGGAGGGCGGCGGGGCCGATGGCTGAAGGCGGATTGAACCGACGCGATACGGGCGGCTGTACGCAGGTCAGATCGGGTTGTCGGATTTATTCGCTTGCCTATACGACGGGCAGGCGACGTACCGCGGCGTGAGCATGTATCCTGCTGTAGGTCCTGATCTTTGCATATGAAACGAGTCCTCACAGCCACTCTGCTGGCAATCGCCGTGGTTGCGCTTATTTT
>JAJZDL010000236.1 GCA_021851465.1 Acidobacteriota bacterium | reverse complement strand
GCGGGCATCTTCTATGCCCTACAGACAGTCAAGCAGCTCGTTGCCGGCACCGGCACGAATGCGCTGCTGCACACCGCGACCATTCTCGACTGGCCGGCGATGAAGTATCGCGGGCTGGACGACGACCTCTCGCGCGGGCCTGTCACCACATTGGAGTTTGAGAAGAAACTCATTCGCACGATTGCGGCCTACAAGATCAACCTTTACTCGCCGTACTTCGAGCACACCGCGATGTACGCGGCGAACCCATTGATCGCGCCGCCGGGCGGCGGCATCAGCGCGGCGGATGCAGAGGCTCTGGTGGGCTACGCGCGCCTCTACCACGTCACCATCGTGCCCGAGCAGGAGGCCTTCGGGCACTTGCACAACGTGCTGACATGGGAGCAGTACCAGCCGCTGGCGGAGACGCCGCACGGTGCTGTCCTCGCGCCCGGCCAGCCCGGCTCGCTCGCGCTCATCACGCAGGAGTTTACCGAACTTGCAGCGGAGTACCCTGGCCCGTTTCTGCACATCGGCGCGGATGAGACGGTTGATCTCGGGCTGGGCCAGACCAAGGCCGAGGTGGACGCGCGTGGTCTCGGCCCCGTCTATCTCGACTTCATGCAGCAGATCGTAACCGCGCTACAGCCGTTGCACCGCCGCCTGCTCTTCTGGGGAGACATCGCGCAGAACTCGCCCGATCTTTTGAAGGCGCTGCCGCAGGGTTTCAAAGACGCGACGATCGCCGTTGCCTGGGGCTACAACCCGGAGCCGCGCGGCTTTACCAAGCTGCTGACACCCTTTATCGACGCAGGCTTCGAGACCTGGGTCTCGCCCTCCGTACATAACTTCCGCGTGGTCTATCCCGACTACAACCTCGCGCTCTATAACATTCAGCAGTTCACCCGCGACGGCCAGCGGCTTGGCTCGACCGGGCAGCTCAACACAATCTGGGACGACGACGGCGAGGGCCTCATCAATGAGGACTGGTATGGCATCCTCTTCGGCGCGGCGGCGGCGTGGCAGCCGGGCGAGTCCTCGGTCGAGCAGTTCGAACAGAGCTACGCGCAGGCCTTTCACGGCGACGCCTCGGGCGCGCTCAACCAGGCGCAGATCGAGCTGATGGCCGCCCACGCGGTGCTGCGCGACCAGGCCCAGGTGGGCGACGCCAGCGACAATCTCTTCTGGCTCGACCCCTGGTCCAAGGACGGCCAGAAGGTCGCCGCCGAGGTGCGCCCCTGGACGCACGACCTGCGCATGCACGCCGAGGCCGCACTGACGCTGATCGCGCAGGCCCGCGCCGCGGCCGGGACGCGCGCACCTTCGCCGAACGCTGCCGCACCCAATGACGCCGCTGCAAGTGCATCGCCAACCGGCGGGCCTGCGGCGGAGGAACCATCGACGCTCTACGACGCCGCGAAGTACGGCGCGGCAACCAGCAACCTGCGCGAGCCGGACGCGGTCGATGCGATGGAACTGGGGGCACGGCGCATGGACTTTATCGGCCTCAAGTTTCAGCTTGCCGACGAGATGGCCGCGGGCTACGCGCAGGCGCTTGTGGACTCCACCAGCACCGACAAGAAGGCGCGCGCCGGCGTCAGCCGCGAGCTTGCCGATATGTACGGCGTGAACGGCCGCATCGAGGACATCCGCAACGGATACACTCTGCTGCGCGATCTCTACGAATCCGCGTGGCTGCGGTCGAACCGGCCTTACTGGCTGCGCAACATTCTGGAACAGTATGACTACGCCACGCAGACATGGCTCGCCCGCGCCGACAAAATCCACAGCGCGCAGCGCCAGTGGGCCGCGAGCCAGACGCTGCCATCGGCGGAAGAGCTTGGCATTCCGCCTGTACCCGTTGCGCCTGCAACGCCACCGGCAACTGTAGTGCCTTCAGGGGCCGCGGCAACGGCTGTTTCAGGAGCTGCGCGATGAGGACGAGACTGCTCGCAGCGCGCCAACTGATTGCCTCGGATGGCGTGGTCGAAAATGCACGAATTGAAATCCACGCGGATGGGACGATTGCCAGCATCGAATCCGGCGGCGCGGGTGTTGCAGCGCCGGGCGCGGAAGCGACGACGCTGACGCCCGCCTTCTTCGACATTCACGTCCACGGCGCGGCGGGCCACGACGCGATGGAGGGAACGCCAGAAGCGATCGAGAACATCGGGCAATTTCTTGCCACAAAAGGGGTCGCGCATTTTCTTGCAACCACCGTCACCGCGCCCATCGACTGCACCCTGCGCGCGCTGGAAGGCATCGCCGACGCAATCGAAGCGGAGAGACCAGAGGCGTCCGCGCGCGACACAGTTGCTGCCGCGTTGCCCGTCGGCATCCATATCGAAGGCCCGTTTCTCTCCCACGCCAAACGCGGCGTGCATCCCCCTGCTCATCTTCAGCCGCCCTCCATCCCGCTCTTTGAACGAATGCGACAGGCCGCGCGCGGACACATCCGGTTGATGACGATTGCGCCGGAGACGCCGGGCGCGTTGGATCTGATCGCTTATGCAACCCAGTCAGGCACACGCGTGAGCCTGGGCCACTCCGATGCAACCGCAGTGCAGACACGCGCGGCGATTGCCGCCGGAGCGGCCAGCGCCACGCACACCTTCAACGCCATGCGACGCCTCGACCACCGCGAGCCCGGGATCGCAGGGGTTGTTCTCGACGCAAACCCGCTCTACGCGGAACTGATCTGCGACGGCATCCATGTTGCGCCGGAGTTCGTCCGCCTGTGGCTGCGCGCCAAGGGGGAAGAGCGCGCAATCCTCGTCACCGACGGCATCTCCGCCACCGGAATGCCGGACGCCAACTACAGGCTGGGCGAGCTTGAGGTCGCGGTGAAGGACGGCCGCTGCCTGCTCGCGAGCGATCTCGCCAGCGGTGTGCAGACGCTCGCCGGCTCAGTGCTCACGATGGATCGCGCGGTGGCAAACCTCCGCCGCTTCACGGGCGTACCCCTTGCGACCGCAGTGCATCTGGCCAGCCGAAACCCGGCGCGGCTGCTGGGCCTCGACACGCTCGTCGAGACCGCGGTCGGCCGCCCCGCAAACTTCAACGTATACTCCGCCGAGGGTGAACTGTGCCAAACCATTCTCGGCGGTCGAGCGGTGCTGCCAGGCATGCGCGGCTGAAGAGCGGTCCCCTTCTGCGAAGGCACCGCTTATCTCGTCCAGCCCTGGCGCGGCAGTATCGACGAGCCTACTGTCGAGCGCGACAGGAATCGCGTCTCAGTGGCAGTGGCGACGGCCGCTGCAGTTGGGCATTGCTGGAGCGTATGGGGGGTCGGTAGGGTATGGGCTGGGGATGGGAATGGGAATGGGGATGGGCGCTCCGGTGACTGGGGCTGGACAGTAGTGGGAAAACATTTTTTTGGCTGCGCTAGAGGGGTTCCCATCTTTGCAGCCCATCGTTGGGATCGCTGGGATATTGACCCTCAATCCATCCTTTGTCTCCGCAGATGCGCCATGAACGGTTGCAATTCGGGCAGTAAAATTCCCGTGGAAAGGTGTATTTGACCCATGCGTGCAGCCCCAGTCCGCAGCCATATTTTCGACTGAACCAATAACCGAGATGTGCGCCTCCGTAGAGGAGCGCGAGGGTGAACCAACTGTACAGCAGCGTGCGGAGCCCGTCGTTTTCGAT
>JAJZDL010000235.1 GCA_021851465.1 Acidobacteriota bacterium | reverse complement strand
TAACACCGGAGCGTTGCAAATAAAGGAGCTTAGAGAACGATGCCGACAGTTCCCTTTATCAGCCTTGAAGATTTCTTCCGTATCGCCATCAGTAATTGCGCAGCGCGGCACACGCACGTCCCAACGCCTCCGGCGTCTTGCCGAAGCAGAAGCGCAGCAGGCCGTCGCCGCCGCCGGAGGCGAAGAACGCCGAACCGGCCACCGCGGCGACGCCCGTGGCTGCAAGCAGTGCGCGCGCCTTTTGTGCAGCGCCCTGGCCGGGGATGCGGCTGGCATCGGCCAGCACATAGTACGCGCCCGCCGGAACCGACGGCGTCAATCCCGCATCGCTCAAGGCGGCGCAGAGCTGGTCGCGCTTCTGCTGATACTCACTGGCGAGCTCGCTGTAGTATGAGGCTGGCAGACCGGCCAGCCCCACCGCTACACCATACTGCAGCGGGCCGGGCGCGCAGATGTACACCATGTCGTGGAAATACCCGATGGTCGGCAGCCACTCGCTGCTGGCCGCTAGATATCCGACGCGCCACCCGGTGATGCTGAACGTCTTGGAGAGGCCGGAGATGGTGATGGTGCGCGGAAACATTCCGGGCAGCGTGGCCATGCTGATGTGCCGCCTGCCGTCATACAGAAAGTGCTCGTAGATCTCATCCGTGATGACGAAGAGGTCGTGTTCGATGGCAAGTTCGGCGATGGCTTCCATCTCCGCGCGCGTAAAGACCTTGCCACAGGGGTTCGACGGCGAGTTCAGAAGGATTGCGCGAGTGCGTGGCGTGATCGCCGCGCGCAGCCGCGCAACGTCGAGATGCCACGCCGGGGCATCCAGCGGGACAGCCACGGGCACCGCGCGCAACGAGTGCATCACATTCCAGTGGTACCCATAAAACGGCTCGAACAGGACCACCTCGTCGCCGGGGTCGAGCAGTGCAAGCACCGCCGCATACAAGGCCCCGGTGGCCCCGGAGGCGACCAGAATCTCGCGCTCGGGGTCGGCCCGAATGCCGTTCAACGCCTCCAGCTTTGCCGCGATCGCCTGCCGCAGCGCGGCGATCCCATCCATCCGCGTGTAGGTGTTGTGCCCCTGCCGGATGGCCTGGATCGCACCCTCGGCAACCAACTGCGGCAGGTCGGTATCGCAGACCCCCTGCGCAAGGTTCACGCCTCCGACCCGCGCGCACTCCACCGTCATCGAGCGGATCTCCGACTGCAGAACCAGCGGAGATGTCTGGCTCAGGCGGCGCCTTGCCGCGGCTGTCGTCACTGTCGGCATCATCGAACCCCTTGGAACTCTTTTACTATCGCTATGAGAGAAACGCCATTCATGCTCCATGGCTTCGCGTTTTGAAGCTGTCCACGCCGCATTCGTTCCATCCCCGTCGGAAGATGTGTGGCGGCCCATCGTGCTGCACGCCGATCGCTCCTGCACCCGCCGTTCTGTGTGGATCAGCCCGGACGGAGCGAGTCCTGCAACCATTCGAGATAAGCATGGCCGGTCGATTCCACGCCCAGGACCAGGAACTCCGGCGTTTGGTAGCGATGCAGCGCAAGCAGGCGTGCCTCCAATTCGGCCAGTTGATCGCTGCCCGTCTTGAGCAGAAGCAGCGTCTCCGTCGAACACTCCACCTGCCCCTGCCAGCGATAGATGGATTGGGCCGCCGGCAGCAGCGTGGCGCACGCGGCCAGCCGCTCTTCGACCAGGGCGCGGCCCAAGCGCGCGGCCTCCTCGGGAGTGGCTGCGGTGGTAAGTACGATGCGGACTGACGGGCTGGCTACGAGCACAGAGCGCCTCCACGAACAGTGTACGAGGGCAGGCGCGCTCCGCCTCTCGTTCGATGCATCGAATGCATGTGCTGAAGGAAACACCGCACAAAGCAGATGCGACGGCTGCTTTGTACGGGCATCGCAGGGAGAGATTGCAGACATTGCAGCGCGCATTCAGCCGCGTCGCGCGCGTCAATCGGACGGGGAGCGCAGTGCAGGTGCGCCTGTGCCTGCCTACTTCCCGGTAAACTCCGTAGCGATGCTGCTCATCGCGTCCCAGTCGTCTGTGCGGAAGGGCGCGGCAGGCAGGCCGGCAGCGTTATACAGGTTCGCCGTACTGGGATAGTTGTCCCATGCATAGCGCACCGCAACCGGCGCACTCACCTGCGGACTACTGACCACCACCGAATCGCCGACGATCTTCGCATCGGCATCGACGAACTTCCGGTCCGCTCCGGCGATCTGAAACCACTGCAGCGGCCCGCCCTTGGCGACCAGTCCCCTGGCGTGAGTGAACGTCACGCGAACCGCGCTTCCCTGCACCTTCATAGACGCGTACATCGGCCCGGAGAACTCGATCTTTCTGCCGTAGGTGTTGGTCAGCGCGATGTCGGCCAGGCGCTGCCCCAGCGGCTCCTTGTTCTTCGGATGCACGTTGGTCGGGTCGCCGATGTCGATCGTCACCGCCATGCCCGTGTTCGGCAGCGTGAGTATCTTGGCCTGCGCCTCGCGCACCATGGGGTTGTTGCTGGCGTTCTTCAGCGCGGCAAGCTGAACTGCGTAGAAGGGGAAGTCACCCTCGTGCCAGCGCTCGCGCCACTGCTCGACCAGCGTCTCCATCACATGCGGATAGAGCGCCACGCCCGCCTTGCCGCCCACGATCGACTCACCCTGATACCAGATGACGCCCCGGATCGCATACGGAATGATTGGATTGATCATGCCATTGAAGAGCACCGTCGGCTGGTGCTGGTCCTGCACCGGGTCGCGCAACGGGCCGGGACGGCCAGGCCGGGCATTCAGCGTCTGCGGAGCGCCCGGGGCCTGGTTGTCCATCGCGCCGGGGTGCGTCTTGAAGAATGCCTCGCGCGCGTCGAAGCGGTCCAACATCGGCTGCAGCAGTGGATCGTCCGCCAGCGCGCTGCGCGGGACCCACGCCTCCGCCGTACTCGCTCCATAGGCCGACAGGATCACGCCGACCGGCAGCTTCAGCGACCGATTCAGGTCGCGCGCAAACAGGTAGCCCACCGCCGACCAATCCCCCACCACCGACGGCGAGCAGACCTGCCATTCGCCCACCACATCCGCCTGCGGGTCGAGAGACTTCGTCGGCTTCACAGTAAACATGCGCACCTGCGGATAGTTCGCGGCGGCAATCTCCTTCGCCTCGTCGAGCATCCCGGCGTACGAGGCGTGCGCCTTCGAGACCGTGAAGCTCATGTTCGACTGCCCGGAGCCGAGCCACACCTCGCCCACCAGAACGTCCTTCACCACAATCGGAGCGTCGCCCGCGCGGTCGCCCGCGATGGTCATCTCGAACGGCCCACCCGCCTTCAGCCCGTACAGGCTCACCGTCCACTTGCCCTGCGCGTCGGCGGAGGCGGAGCGCGTCTGCCCGTTCATCGTGACGGCGACCTTCTCACCCGGCGTGGCCGTGCCCCAGATCGGCACCAGCGTGCCGCCCTGCAACACCATGTGGTCGCTGAAGAGCGCGGAGGGCTTGACCTCGGCGTGAGCCGCCGCCATGGAAGATACGATGGCAACAATGAAAGATGCAATAACGGTGTGTCTCTGGATCGGTCTCATTCGATTCCTCGCGTGGGATCTTTGGCTTCCTCTGTGGGCCCGGTTACGCGCCGCCTGATTTCCCTGTAGGCGCGCCTTCGATTTTCAGCGCCGGCTTAACGCACAATGCCCTTGAGCGGCGGCCCGGCCACGCATCCGCATTTGTTGCCTCGACCA
>JAJZDL010000234.1 GCA_021851465.1 Acidobacteriota bacterium | reverse complement strand
AATCCGTCGGCGTGCCCTCCAACTCTCTCGTCCTCGGCAAGCACTCCGGGCGCCGCGCTCTCGAACACCGCCTCGTCGAACTCGGCCACGCGCTCACTCACGCCCAGCTAGACGCCGTATACCGCCGCTTCATCGAATTGGCCGACCGCAAGAAAACCATCTACGACCAGGACCTCATCGCCCTGTTGAAACCTGGGCCGAACATCGCGGAACCCGCATAATTCAAAGTTTGTCATTCTGAACGAAGTGAAGAACCCCCGTATTTTTCCGTTGCTTGTTCTTATCTCGCTTCCGTCGGTGTCGATCGATATTGAACCTTTGCCCTTACAGTCGTCAGTTTCCAGGAGTCAGTGAATGCGTCTCAATATAGCTATTCTCGCCGGTGACGGCATCGGTCCCGAAGTCACCAACGAAGCCGTCAACATCCTCAAGGCCGTCGCCGAGTTCGGCGGCCACGACTTCTCCTTTGTTCCACTGCTGCTCGGCGGAGTCGCCATCACGGCGACCGGATCCCCGCTCCCCACCGCCACGCTCGACGCCTGCCTCGAATCCGACGCCGTTCTGCTCGGCGCAGTCGGCGATAACAAGTTCAACGACCTCTCGCCCGACAAGCGGCCCGAGGCCGGCCTGCTCCAGATCCGCCAGGCCCTCGGCGGCTACGCCAACCTGCGCCCGTCCATCGCCTACCCCGCACTTGCGGCCAACTCGCCGCTGCGCCCGGAGGTCACCGAAGGCGCGGACATCCTCTTCGTCCGCGAGCTGCTCGGCGGCCTCTACTTCGGTTCGCCACGCGAGTGGAACAAGGCCACCGGAGAGGCATGGAACACCATGCGCTACACCAAGGCCGAGGTCGCGCGCGTCGCTCGCGTCGCCTTTGAGCTGGCCGGCAAGCGCCGCAAAAAAGTCACCTCCGTCGACAAGGCCAACGTCCTCGAAGTCTCGCAGCTCTGGCGCGCCACCGTCACCGAGGTCGCAAAGGACTATCCCGAGGTCGCCATCGAGCACCAGCTCGTCGATTCAATGGCCATGCACCTGATGAACATCCCGCGCAACTTCGATGTCGTCCTTACCGAAAATCTCTTCGGCGACATTCTCTCCGACGAGGCCTCCATCATCACCGGCTCGCTCGGCATGTTGCCTTCGGCCACCATCGGCGGCACGGTCAATCTATACGAGCCCGTCCACGGCTCCGCGCCGGACATCGCGGGCACCGGCAAGGCCAATCCGCTGGGCGCCATCCTGACCGCGGCGATGGTGCTGCGCCACTCCGCCAATCTGGAACAGGACGCCGCGGCCATCGAGGCCGCCGTCCGAACTGTCCTCGCTGACGGCCATCGCACCGCGGACATCGCGCGCGGCAACGCAGCCGCTGCTGGCAAAAATTCAGCACAACACCTCGTCTCGACGACCGAGATGGGCAAGCTCGTCCACCAGGCGCTCGCCCAGGCCATCGACCAACGCCAGTCCATGCACGCCGTCTAAAAACCGATGACCCACTCCCTCCAATTCGTCGCCGCGCTTCTTCTTCTGGCCACGCCTGCGCCCGCGCAGGCGGTCAGGAAGCAGCGGCCCGCGCGCGAGGACGTCGAGTGGATCTGGCAGTACACCCCGGACGATGCCAACAAGGATGGCCGCGAGAACGACCTCGTCCAGGACCCACGCTTCTTGCCGTTACTGGACCAATACCTCACCGCGCCGCAGAGCTTCTGGGGAACGCCCGTCAACGGACGTTACCGCTCGCTGGCCAACACCGCGCTCGACCACCTCACCGTCCCCGGCAGTGTCCTTGCGGAGGACAACCGATATGTTGCGATCTCCGGCTGCGTCGTTCACTTCTGCCCCGCGCGCGGGCTGCTCTGGATCGATCTCAACGGCAACCACCACCTCGTCGTCTTCGCGGCCATCGACTGGACCAGGCAGGGCAGGCCCACCGGAGACCCCGCGGCCGAGTACACGCTCTGGCTCTTCCCCGACGATCCACTTACGGTCTCTGGCTCCGGCCCTGGAGCGGCGCAGCACCCGCCTGCCGCCCTGGTTCGCGCCATCGCGCGCTGGACGGCCGAGCCGCTCCCCGGCTCCGGCATCGTACAAAACATCACCCACGCCATTCTGGTCGATCCCGACGGAACGCCGCACGAGATCGGACCCTCGGCCCTCGGCATCGTCCCACCACCCGCTATCTCTGAAACGAAAGTGAAGCCATGAATAACACACCGAAGACCCTCTTTGAAAAAGTCTGGCAGCAGCATCTTGTTGCCGAGCCCGCGGGCGAGCCATCGCTGCTCTACATCGATCTTCAGCTCGTACACGAGGTCACCAGCCCTCAGGCCTTCGACGGCCTTCGTCTTGCCGGTCGCAAGGTCCGCCGGCCAGACCGCACCGTCGCCACCGTGGACCACAACGTCCCGACGACCTCCATCGCCGACCGCCTGCACATCGTCGATCGGACCTCCTCGCGCCAGGTCGAGGCGCTGCGCAAGAACTGCGCCGAGTTCGGCATCGAGTTCTTCGATGTGCAATCGCCGCAGCAGGGGATCGTCCACATCATCGGCCCGGAGCTTGGCCTCACCAAGCCGGGCATGACGATCGTCTGCGGCGACTCGCACACCAGTACCCACGGGGCCTTCGGCGCCCTCGCATTCGGCATCGGCACCTCCGAGGTCGAGCACGTCCTGGCCACGCAGACCCTGCCGCAGGACAAGCCGCGCACCTTCCGCATCGACGTCGAGGGCGCGCTCCCCACCGGCGTCACCGCCAAGGACATCGTGCTGCACATCATCGGCGAGATTGGAACGGCGGGCGCGACTGGATACGTCGTCGAGTATGCAGGCTCGGCCATCCGCGCGCTCTCCATGGAAGGCCGCATGACCGTCTGCAACATGAGCATCGAGGCGGGCGCGCGCGCCGGAATGATCGCGCCCGACGCCACCACCTTCGCCTACCTCAAGGGCCGTCGCCACTCGCCCGGCACAATTTCAATCGATTGTCATTCTGACCCTGAACGCAGTGAAGGGAAAGAATCCCCGCATCTGTCTTCGTCTACGGTCGATGAATCCATCTGGCAACAAGCCGTCGCCCACTGGTCTACGCTCGCCACCGATCCCGGCGCAACCTTCGACCGCGAACTGACCATCGACGCCGCAGAGATCACGCCCACCGTCTCCTGGGGCACATCGCCCGGCATGGTCGCCGGCGTCAAGTCCACCGTCCCGCTCGCCGACCCCAACGCCAGCGACGCCGACCGCAAGGCCTTCGAGCGCGCCCTTGAGTACATGGGCCTGCAACCCGGCACGCCCATCGAGAACATCCAGATCGACGCCGCATTCCTCGGCTCCTGCACCAATGCTCGCATCGAGGACCTGCGCGCAGCCGCGGCCGTCGTTCGCGGCTATAAAGTGGCAACCACCGTGCGCGCCATGGTCGTCCCCGGCTCGCAGGCGGTCAAGGCGCAGGCGGAATCCGAAGGTCTCGACCGCATCTTCAAAGACGCCGGCTTCGACTGGCGCGAGCCCGGCTGTTCCATGTGCCTCGCCATGAACCCAGACATCCTCCAGCCCGGCGAGCGATGCGCCAGCACCAGCAACCGCAACTTCGAGGGCCGCCAGGGCCGCGGAGGCCGCACCCACCTCGTCAGTCCGCAGATGGCCGCCGCAGCCGCCATCGCAGGCCACTTCACAGACATCCGCACCTGGAAGTTCAAGGAAAAATCATGACACCCCATGCTTGTCATTCTGACCCTGAACGCAGTGAAGGGG
>JAJZDL010000018.1 GCA_021851465.1 Acidobacteriota bacterium | reverse complement strand
ACAACATCTCGGCGACGTGGAGCAGGACGAGATGATGCGCACCTTCAACATGGGCATCGGCATGATCGTGGTGGTGCCTGCCGAGCAGGTGAAGAAGGCAAAGGCCGTGCTGAACCGCGCCAACGAGCGGTTCCACATCATTGGACGCATTGTCCGGGGCGAGCGGCGGGTGAGCTACAACTAGAGCATTTTCACGGTTGCTGTAATGCAGCTATGGATTGTCATTCTGAGCGGAGCGAAGAATCCCCGTATTTTGCTCGGAGCAAGATACATTACATCATCGCTGAAAATGCTCTAATTTGCCGTGGGGACTTTGTCGACCGAGTCGATGACGATGGTTTCGACGGGAACCTTTTGCGGCTTGAGCAGAAGGCCGGTCGCCTGTTTGAGGGCAACGTCCAGCACAGGTAGAGCACTGTCGACGTTGGGCTTGGGATTGAAGTCGAAGCCGATGTCGTAGCTGCCGGTTATGCCAGTCTGGTCGACGACGGGAAAGGCCGCCGCCGAGGTCAGGTACTTGGCCAACTGCGGCATGGTCCAGTTGGCACCACGCATATGACCGGAAGAGACATTGATACGGAAGCCCGGGAAGTGATCTGCCTTGGTGGGGGTGAGGTGCGGGCCGCCTTTGGCTACGACGAGAGCATAGCCACTGTTGAGACGGGTCTCTGTATGAACGACCAGATGGAAGCGCTGGTGGAGCAGATCCTGTAGGCGGGGTCTGAGCTCGTCACGGGTGAGATGAATTCCGTCTTCGGCCTTGGCGTTGATGTCGTAGAGATTGGATTCGAGCCAGCCGGGTTCGTTGGCGATCTGGCTGCTGTCAACGTCATACGCTAGTTGGATAAGGAGCGCGAGGGAAACGTGGGTTGCAGTGAATCGGCCGACGCCGGGAATGCTATAGATGCCGGTCTTCGGATCGGCCTGCGGCGAAGCGGGTCTGACGCTGGCAACCTCAAAGGCGGGAAGTTTAGTGGTAGCGTCTACAGCGGGAGCTGTGGACAAAGTTGCATTCTGGCCGAAGAGCGTCGTTGCAGTTATGAAGAGGAGAGTTGTGACGAGCGTGCGGTAGTGGCGATTGCGTGCGAGCTTCCTCTGCATCGATGCTCCCTCGGCGGCTGAAGCCGCTTTGCAATTGGGGTGCTTGCGGCGGGACTGAAGTCCCGCTCTTTCAAGACGTGTCGATTAGATCATTCCTTTATGCGGCATTGCTTGGACGCAACCAGATTCACACCGTTACGTAAGATTTTGCAAACGCAAAGAGATTCTGCAACATCCACGCAGATATCAACCGCGCCTCATGCCGCGATCCATGGCCTGGTTGGCGAGGCGGTCGGCGTCTTTGTTCTTGTGGCGGAGGGCGTGGGCGATCTCGAAGGCTTCGAGCTGCGCGATCTTCTTCCTGGCCCGATCGTAGAGGGGGCGGAGGATCGGGCTCTTGACCTGGTACTTGCCTTGAATTTGCTTGACCATCAGCTCGGAGTCGGAGACGACGCGGAGGCGGCGATGGTTGTGGGTGAGCGCGTAGTCGAGCACGGCGAGCAGGCCGGAGTACTCGGCGAAGTTGTTGGTCTGGATGCCGAGGAACTCGGAGAGTTCGGCGAGAACTGCGCCGTCGGCGTCCTGAATGAGCGCGCCGAAGCCGGATGGGCCGGGGTTGCCGCGCGCGCCGCCGTCGCAGTGCGCGGAGATCCATCTGCCGGAGACAGCACCGGATGCGGGTTTGGAAGCTGGGGTGGGGAAGAGGCTGGGCGTGGTCGGGCTTGAGGGCATGGGTTGAGTTTATCCGTTCCGGCCCGCCAATATCGGCACTCTGTTTTGTACTCACAACTGCTTCTTTGCTCACCTTTTCGCGGTGGGGCGGTCTATTGAAGTGAACCCATCTTCCGACTCCGGGGTCAGCGACGATGAATGCGGATACTTTGGGCCTGGAAAGTGGCGGCGAGCTTTCGCTGGCGGCGATCGTTGGCGGCGGCGGTCGCGGAAGGGGCGCGAGTGGGTACGCCCCGGCGGTACGGCTCTCCACGCTGCTGGATGCGGCGGCCCTTGTGGGCGGAGGTTCGGTGCGTGTGGGCGCAAGTGCCCTGGGAACGATAGAATCGTCCCCAGAGATGGCGAAGTCCGCACAGTCCGGGCTCAAGAGCGACCGAAGCGGCGTCAAGCTGACGCAGGCGCAGTTGGACGCGCGCGCCCTGCAGCGCACCGAGGACGACGAGCTGATCCGCGAGGCGCAGAGCGGCGACCGCAGCGCCTTCGACGCCTTGGTGCGGAGATACGACCAGCCCATTCTGCGCCTTGCGCTGCACATGCTGGGCAACGAGCAGGACGCGCAGGACGTACACCAGGAGGCGTTCCTGAAGGCGTATCGCCACCTGGGAAACTTTCGCTTCGAGTGCTCGTTCTATACCTGGCTCTACCGCATCGTGACCAACCTCTGCCTGGACAATCTGCGGCGGCGCAAGAGCCGCCGCGAGGATCCGGCGACGGTGCTGGACGCGCACGGCGACGAGATGGATCTGCTGTCGAACATCTCCGATACGCGCGCGATGGCGAACCCGGCGCGCGAGCTGGACCGCAAGCACATGGGCGAGCGCATCGGCGTGGCGCTGGACAAGCTGACGCCCCGCGAGCGCACGGTCTTCGAGCTGAAGCACTATCAGGGGCTGAAGCTGCGCACCATCGGCGAGATGTTGAGCACCACGGAGGAGACGGCGAAGAACACGCTCTTCCGCGCCACGCGCAAGCTGCGGGAGGAGCTGGCGGAGCTGAGGAGCCAGTGAGTAGTGGGTTGCAAAGGCAGAAGGACAGACGGGCGGACGGCATAGACCCGAAAAGGAATGTTTTTTGAGGCTGGATGAGGTGGAGTTATGAAGTGTGAAAAGGCACAGCAAAGCATCGTGCTAGTGACCTACGGCGAGCTGCCGGATGAACATCTCTCCTCGCTGGAGGAGCATCTGGCGGGCTGCGAGGCGTGTACGCGCGAGCTGAAGGCGCAGCTTGCCATGCACGAGGCTCTTGCGTGTTACCCGATGACGGACCCCTCGCCGAACTTGCTGGCGAGCGCACGGATGCGGCTGGACGAAGCGCTGGACACAATTCCGCCGCATGGGTTCCTGACCCGGCTGCGCAGCAACCTATACAGTTGGCTGGGCCACATGCAGGGGGCTCCGGCCTTGATGACGCTTCTGCTCGGCGTGGGCTGGCTGGCGGGCAACTTCACCGACCGCTATGAGGTGGCGCACCAGCCGAAGCTGCCCTCGCCGGTGGTGCTGAGCAACACGACCAACGGCACCATTGCGGACATCAGCGGGATTGTGCAGACGCCGAACTCGGCGGTCGTGCAGGTGACATACAACCGCGTCGTGCCGGAGACGGTGCAGGGATCGCTGGACGATCCACAGATCCAGAAGCTGCTGCTGATCGGGACGAAGGCCGCGGCGACCAACGGAGTGCGCACGGACTCGGTGGCGCTGCTGGCCAACGCGTGCCGCGCCGGACACCAGTGCGCCGACGGGCCGAACGGCGGCGACATTCGCAGCGCGCTGCTGGTGAGCCTGCGCTACGACAAAAGCCCTGCCGTGCGGCTGGACGCGCTCGATGGGTTGCAACCCTATATCGTCCAGGACCAGAGCGTGCGCGACGCAGTGCTGGAAGCCCTGATGCACGACTCCAGCCCGGAGGTGCGTACGCGCGCCATCAGCCTGTTGCAGCCGGTCGAGTCCGATTCCAGCGTGCGCCAGGCGATGCGCACCGTCTCCACCACGGACGAGAGCCCGTACATCCGCACCGCAAGCACGCAGGCGCTGGAGGGGACGGCGGGCATTCAGTAAGTGCGCGTCATGCTTAGGTGCATGGTTCGAGGTTGATGGGACGATGAAGAGGACACTGGGCTGCGTGCTGATCCTGCTGACGGCTTCGGCTGTAGCGGCGCAGAACGCGCTGGCACGGGGCGCGAGGGCTGCCGGGGCCGCTCACTTTTTTTTGAGCGGATCGGGTGCCCCTCCCGCGCACGCCGGGCAGGGTTATCTCGGCGTCGGCCTGCGCGACGTGACCGAGAGCCGTGTGGCTGCGCTAAACCTGAAGGAGGCGTGCGGCGCGGAGATTGTCCTGGTGGACCACGATGCTCCGGCTGGCAGGGCGGGCCTGCGCGAGCATGATGTCATCCTGGCGATGAACGGCCAGGCGATGGAGGGAGAGGCCCAGATCCACCGGATGCTGCACGAGATGCCGCCGGGCACGACCATCGTGCTTCTCATCAGCCGCGACGGACAGCAGATGACAGTGACCGCGCAGATGGCCGACCAGGAGCAGGTCGAACGCCAGGCATGGGAGCAGCACCTCGCCGGCGCCGGGCCGCAGGATCCGGCCAGCGATCCTGCCGACAGCGATACCACCGCCGATACGGCGACAGCGAATTCATCCATGCGTGGCGGCAACCGCTTTCTCGGCCCCCTGCCGATGGATTCCTCCTACGCCGGGGCACTGCTGGAGACGATGAGCGCGCAGCTCGCCGACTACTTCGGCGCGTCCGGCGGCACTGGCCTGCTGGTGCGCAGCGTCGAGGCCAACTCGCCCGCGGCGCTTGCGGGGATGCGCGCGGGCGACGTGGTGCGCAGCGTCAACGCGAAGGCAGTGACCAGCTCCACGGACTGGAGCCGCGCGATCCGCGACAGCCGCGGACGGTCCCTGACGGTTGTGGTGCTGCGCGACAGGAAGGAGCAGACCCTCACCCTGACACCCAACGCAAAGAAGCACTCCAGCATAGAGCAGCCGCTCGTGGCCGATCCGGTGCGCATCGCGCTCGCTCCGCTCGAATTCTGCCGACAACGGAGCGCGTGATTCCTTCCGGCGCTTGCATCCCCTCGCTGTCAAAGTTGGGGCTGATTCCGGGGCCCCATGGCTGCTGGATAGACTGGTTGTGAGGACTCCAACCATGAGGCGACCCGTCGCGCTCGCGCTCACCTGCACTCTCTGGACGGCCCAGTGGGCAGCCCCGACGCAGACAGTCTTTGCACAAGCCACGCTGCCGCTCGCGCAGGCCCTGAATTCCAGCGCCCCTCCCGATTCGACTCCTACTGCCACGCTCACGGCCCGCTCCACGCTGGTCCTGGTTCCCGCGCTGGTGCGCAACAAGGCTGGCGAGATCATCTCGACTCTGAAGGCCGACGACTTTGAGCTCACCGACGATGGCGTTCCGCAGAGGCTCAAGCTGGAAGAGGACGCGGGCGGCGAGCCGCTGGCGCTGGTGGTTGACCTCGAAGGAGGCGGCGCGGGCGCGGGCGAACTGGAGAAGTACACAGCGCTTTCTTCGATGCTTGAATCCGTCATCGGCGACGTGCCGCACAAAGTCGCCGTCGTCGGCTTCGACAGCTCGCCTGTGTTGGTGCAGGGGTTCACCTCCGACACCGATGCCGCCGCAAGCGCGATCCAGGCGCTCATCGCCGACGACAGCGGCGACGACAAGGCGGCAATCCTCGACTCGCTCGGCTTCTCTCTCGACCTCCTGCGCAAGCAACCCTCGCAGTACCGCCGCGCCATCCTGCTGGTGTGCGAGACCAAGGACCGCGGCAGCAAGCTGAGGCTGGACGAGGCGCTGCGCGAGATCTCCGACACGAACACCGCGATCTACAGCATCGGGTTCTCCTCGGGCCTGTCCGACCTGAAGCACGAATCCGCCAAGGCGCTCGGCGACCCGACGCCGGGCCCGGCGCATGGCTGCATGAGCCGAGACCCCAACGATCCCAACGTCAACCTCAAGCAGAACCCCGCCGCGCAAGCGTACGACTGCCTGAGCCTGCTAGCGCCACCGTTGCGCATTGCAAAGGCAGCGGCCATGGCGGCCCGCGTCGGCCTGGACAAGAACATCCCGGAGACGGTCGCCCGGCTGACTGGGGGAGAGTACTTCAAGCTGGGCAGCGAGAAGAGCCTGGAACGCGACCTGCAGACGATCTCCAATCACATTCCGAACCGATATGTATTGAGCTTCCAGCCGCAGTCGCCGCATGCGGGCTTCCACGCCATCCAACTGCGCGTGCCCGGCTATGTGGGGCTGGAGGTCTCCGCGCGGGACGGTTACTGGGCCGAGACCGATGCACTGCCTGCCAGGCCAACCGCCACGCCGCAGTAAACAGACGATGCGCTATGCCTTGCGCTCTGCGAAGGCGGCGCGTTGGGTAAAGGCGGCGTGCTCGGCGAGGGCAGCGCGCATGGCGGCGCCATCGTTCCAGGCGAGGCGCAGGCCGCTGGAGACCGGCGCGGCACCCATCATGCGGACGAAAGAAAGGACCGCGCTGAGATAGACCGGCGCGCGGCCACTGCCCCACAGTTGGCAGAGCGGCCGCATATTTCCATCGGCGTCGGGGTGGTAGACGCGCTCGTCCCAGCGTCGCGAGCCATCGGGGAACTCCGGGTAGTTGCGGATCGCGTCGAGTGTGGAGTTGAGAATGCGATGCTTCCACGACCGGGCGTACTGCGGCATGAAGAGCACATGGCTCTGCCGCTCGCGCCGCACCTCATGCACAAACCCCGCGAAGCCGGCGGCGCGGGTGAGGTTGAGGTTGGCGTTGGGCTCCGTGCCGTGACGGTCTCCTCCGCTGATGAGCAGTTGGTTCCACTGTGCGGCCAGCGAGGCGACCTCTCGGTTCTCGTCCCAGGTCCGCAGGCCGTTGAGCTCGATGGCGTGGCAGAACTGGCCATGGATGGCGAGGAAATCGTTTACCAGAAATCTGTGCCTCTCCCCGCCGATGCGGTAGAGGTCCCACAGAGGATGGTTGAAGACGACGAGCACGCCGGGCAGCTCATCGAGTTCTGCGAGCATGTCCGTCAGCAACTTGATGGGCCGCTCGATGAGCGGAATGGCAGTGAACTGTTCCATGCGCCGCATCCACTCCGCAGCGGCGGCGCTGGGCAGGTTGTGGATGCCGAGGTGGAAGGCCGTCTGCGCCGTGAGCGTGCCGTACGGCACAGTCCACTCCACGGAGACGGGGACCTGCCGCGCCAGGGGGAGCGAGCGCAACAGCAGCGGCGCCTGGATGTCGTCGTGGTCGGTGAGCGAGACCATGGCGTCGCGCTGCAGTTTCTCTTCGATCTGCCGGCGCTCCAGGTCGAAGGCGAGGCGCGGGGTGAGCGGCGGCGTCCAGTAGCTGCGCGCGTAGTCCGGCCGGATGCCGGAGGTGCGCAGGCATCGCCGCTCGGCCCAGCGCATCAGCGGCTGCAAGACGCCCCAGTCGGTCGCAAGCTCGGCGATAAAATCCAGCGTCTCGCGCGACTGGCTGGTGTGGCTGTGCAACGAGACTGCCGCGGTGAATCCGTCGGCGGCTCGCGGCTCGCGCCACAGATAGGAGACTGTCTGGTTCATCGTCGTGCCTCC
Source organism: Acidobacteriota bacterium (assembly GCA_021851465.1). Lineage (GTDB taxonomy): Bacteria > Acidobacteriota > Terriglobia > Terriglobales > Acidobacteriaceae > Edaphobacter. The sequence goes on along the minus strand of JAJZDL010000018.1, from coordinate 15,308 downwards.
GGCCCTCGATCAACTCCCTGCGTCTCCAGTGTTGCAAGCGCATGTGAAAGGACGATGACTGCACCGAGAATTGTGCGCGCAGCCGAACCAAATTGGGCACGGGGCTGCGCGCGCGCTTCAGAGACGCGAGCATCCCATCCTTCTCGCATTTGCCAAGAGCGAGGTGTCCCTACCGCGTCTTGGCGATGTCCGGGCCGAGCAGTTCCTGGGCGTTGGGGGCGGGGGTCTCGGGCACGCCTTCGCCGTGCAACGCGTGTTCCTGCTCGTAGGCGGCCTGCAGTTGCAGGTCTTCGGTCAGGGTTGCCTTCAGCAGCTCGAACGCCTGCTGCGGCGTGTCGGCGAACTGGAAGAGTTCCAGGTCCTTCATGGCGATTGCGCCCTTCTGGGCCAGCATATCGAGGTTGATGACGCTCTTCCAGTAGCTCGACCCGTAGACCACGACGGCGATCTTCTTGGCCAGCTTGTGGGTCTGCGCCAGGGTCAGCAGCTCGAACATCTCGTCCAGGGTGCCGAACCCGCCGGGAAAGACGACCAGCGCCTTGGCCAGATACGCAAACCAGAACTTGCGCATGAAGAAGTAGTGAAACTCGAAGTTGAGGTCGGGCGTGATGTAGGGGTTGGGCATCTGCTCGAAGGGCAGCTTGATGTTCAACCCGATGGTCTTCGCTCCGGCCTCGTAGGCGCCACGGTTGGCCGCCTCCATTATCCCCGGCCCGCCACCCGACGTGATCACATAGCGACGGCGGCGACCGGGCAGAGTCATCGCCCACTTTGAGACCAATCCTGCCAGCGTACGCGCGTCCTCGTAGTAGCGGGCCATCTCGACTGCGGCCTCTGCAAGGCGCAGCTTTTGTTCGGAGGCCTCGCCGCTCTGCACCTCGTGTGCGCGCGCGGGCTGCTCGGCGGCGGGCGCGGGGGCCGTGGAGCCGGTGTTCTCCAGTAGTTCGAGCTCGTGGTTGGCCACGTCGAGCGCGCGGAAGCGCGCCGAACCGAAGAAGACCACCGTGTCCTGGATGCGCTCGCGGCGGAAGCGGGTCATCGGCTCGTAGTACTCGGCCATGATGCGCAGCAGGCGGCCATCGGGAGAGTTGAGAAACTCGGGGTTCTCATACGCCAGCGGCGCATGTTCCAGCACTTCAGGGATCTTTCGGTTCATTGTGGTGTCTTCGTCTCCTTCTACAGAAAAACCCGGCGGCATTCGCCGCAGGGCCATTGCGGCCTATCGACGGTACTCACGGTAGTGGATCGCCTCCGAGACGCCGATCCATATATCCAACAGTCCCAGCCCGGAGATCAGCCCACGCACCGCACCCTTGTGCAGCACCGCCGCCAGAGCCGGGTACGACTGAATGAAGAGATTGCGGTCCCAGACCTTCGCCCACCAGGGCAGGACCGTTACCAGCCCGCCCAGATAGACGCAGAAGAGCACCAGCACAAACAGGGACACCCGCTGCAGCCAGATGGGCGCGGCGGCGGCTGTGTCCGGCCCTGCCGCGGCCTGCGCGGAAGCGTCTTGCGCGCTCGGCAACGGGGCCGGAGCGCTGGTCGGCGCACCGGATGCATCGGAAGAAACATGTGCGTCGAAGGCCATCGGACTCTTTGTTGACCTTAGCAGAGACAGGGGCCGGTTTCTACTCGGCAACATGAATGCCAACCCTCTGGGGCCGTCTTTTTAGCGTGGCAGGAAGCTGCGTCGGCACCCATTCTGGGCGCTGAACAAAGCCGTTGCCGAGACGCAACTCCATCTGTCATTCCGTTGCTTCAACCGCCGAGTTCTGCGCATCTTCTTCCGCAATGAGAAAATAGAGGGGATGCTTCAACTCTCCTCTGCCGGCAAACGATTCGGCCCCAAACTCCTCTTTGAAGACGCGAACTGGCTGATCACGCCGGACGAGCGCACCGGCCTGGTCGGCGGCAACGGCACGGGAAAATCCACGCTGCTGAAGATCCTCGCGGGCCTGGAGACGCTCGACTACGGCGAGCTTACTTCGGTCAAGGGCATGACCCTCGGCTACCTGCCTCAGGACGGCCTCGCGCTGCGCGGCAAGACCGTCTTCGCCGAGTGCCTTTCGGTCTTCGACCATCTCCACGCGCTGGAGCGCGAGGCCGAAGAGATCACCCACGTCCTCTCCACCGCAAACCCCAAATCCAGCGAGTACCGCGCCGCCGCCGACCGCTACTCCGACATCGCGGACCATCTGCACGTCCACGACATCTATACGCTGGACTCGCAGGTCGGCGCCGTTCTCGGTGGACTGGGGTTCTCGAAGGAAGACTGGGAGCGCCGGACCGAGGAGTTCTCCGGTGGATGGCAGATGCGCATCGCGCTGGCCAAGCTGCTGCTGCAAAAGCCCAGCCTGCTGCTGCTCGACGAGCCGACCAACCACCTCGATCTCGAAAGCCGCAACTGGCTGGAGAACTACCTGCACGATTACCCCAACGCCTTTATTCTCATCTCGCACGACCGCTATTTTCTCGATGTCACGGTAAACAAGACGATCGAGATCTGGAACAAGCGGATGCACGTCTACCATGGCAACTACGAAAAATATCTGGTGCAGAAAGAAGAGCGCCGCACCCAGTTGATGAGCGCGTACAAGAACCAGCGCGACCGCATCGACGCGCTGGAGGCCTTCATCAACCGCTTTCGCTACCAGGCCACGAAGGCCAAGCAGGTGCAGTCGCGCATCAAGGAGTTGGAGAAGATCGAGCGCATCGAGGTGCCGGAGGAGGAGTCCACGATTCACTTCACGATCCCGCAGCCGCCCGCCTCCGGGCGCACGGTGATCGAGGTCTCGAACCTCTACAAGGACTACCCGATGCCGTCCGTCGATGGCAATCCGCCCGGCGTGAAGCACATTCTTCAGGACGTCAGCTTCCAGATCGACCGCGGCGACCGCATCGCCCTGGTCGGGGCCAACGGCGCAGGCAAATCGACGCTGATCCGTATGCTCTCGAACCTGGAACCGCCCACATCGGGCACCATCAAGCTGGGCCATAACGTGCTCGCCGACTACTTTGCGCAGGACCAATACAAGGTGCTGGACCCAGCGGCGAGGATGCTGGACGACATCTGCGGCATCGCGCCGAAGGTCCCCGTCGTGGAGCTGCGCTCGCTGCTGGGCTGCTTTATGTTCAGCGGCGACGACGTGTACAAGCCGCTCGGCGTCCTCTCCGGCGGCGAGCGCAACCGCTACGCCATGGCGAAGATGCTGGTCTCGCCGGCCAACATGCTGCTGCTCGACGAGCCAACCAACCACCTCGACCTGCGCGCGAAAGACGTTTTGCTGGAGGCCATCGCAAACTTCACCGGAACGGTCCTATTCGTTTCGCACGACCGCTACTTCATCGACGGGCTGGCCACGCGCGTCTTCGAGGTGGAGGACCGCCGCGTCCACATCTACCCCGGAAACTACGAGGACTACCTCTACCGCAAAGCCGGTGGCCCGGAAAAGACCGCCGCCGCCCTCACCACCGGCATCAAACCGGAACCCGCCCAACGTCCATCCGCCGTCATCCCGAGCGATGGCGGCGACGCCACCGAGTCGAGGGATCCCCGCATCTCCTCTGCTGCGCCCCCAACACCCGCACCTGTCAAGCCGCCCATCAAGCGCCTCAACCCCATCAAGCTCAAGCAGCTCGAAGAGCGCATCGCCGCCATCGAACAGGAGCTCGCCACCGCAGACTCCAGCATCGCAGTCGCCGAGCAGAGTCTCGGTCACTACACATCTGCCGATGAGTCCCAGCGCATTGCCGCCACGCTCGAATCACTCCGCGCCCAGCGCACCGTACTGCTCGCCGAGTGGGAATCGCTGGCCTCAACCCTCGAAGAGCAGGCCTCCGCCGTCTGAATCGGCACACGGACCTCCCCATCGACTCGTCCAGAACGAAGATGAAGAGCGCGACAATCGCTGAAGTGCTCGACACACTCCGCCTGCCGCTCGCTCCTCATCCTGTTGTTTGTGGGACTGCTGCTCTTATTGCCCTTCGTGCAGCCGCGCGGCGAGGCGCTCCGGCAGCCCGGCGCGGAGGACGCGCTGCCGTGCCGCCTCCACATCGTACGGCACGCGATGGTAGACCACCTCACTCGCCTCGCTATCGTAGAGCGCGAACGCCGCGCGCCAGTCGAAGTCGCGCGGCTGGCCCACCGAGCCTGGGTTGACCAGGTAGCGCACGGCCGGCGCTAGCGACAGCGACCACGACTCGCTGTTGTGGCGGCTGAGGTAGCGTGGCCGCAGATCGTTCCACTCGTGCTCCCGCTGCGCGAAGCCTCCTTGGATGTGCGTGTGTCCGACGAAGGCGATTGGGGTCGCCATCTGCTGGAGCGGAGCCCAGGCGTCGCGCATAGACCGGATGTAGTGGTCCTCATCGAGCGGCGAGCCGTGCGCCAGCGCCACGCGCGCCTCATCCGGCGTCCGCCGTTCCGGCTCGAGCGGCCCTTGCGGCAGGCCCCGCAGCCACGCGATGTTCTGCGCGCTGAGCGTCTCCATCGTCCATTGCGCGGCGGCACGGGCCGTCGGGTTGAAGCTGCGTGCCGATGCCAGGCCGCAGCAGATGCGGTCGTGGTTGCCCCGCACCGTCAGCGTGGCCAGCGGACGGATCGTCTGGAGCACCTCATTCGGGGACGCGCCGTAGCCCACCATGTCACCCAGGTTCCACAGCTCGTCCCACGTGCCCGCCGCAGCCAGCACAGCGGCCAGGGCCTCGATGTTTCCGTGGATGTCTGAGAGGACGAGTGCGCGCATAGAGAAGTTCGATTCACGCATCTGCGCGCGAACCTCCAGTTTATCGCAAGCTCCCTCAGCCCTGCGCAGCCAGCCAGGCCAGCGGCCGCGTTCGGTCGGTCGCCATGGTCGGTGCCGAAGCCAGCAGGCGCTGCGTGTATGGATGTTGCGGGCTGCGAAAGAGGTCGAGCGTCGCCGCCTGCTCTACGATGCACCCGTGCTGCATCACCGCGATCCGGTCGCCGGGCTGTTCGCAGGCCTGCGCCACCACCGCGAGGTCGTGTGAGATGAAGAGCATCGACAGCCCATGCCTGCGCCGCAGGTCCTTCAGCAGCGCCAGGATCTGCGCCTGCACCGTCACATCCAGGGCCGTCGTCGGCTCGTCCGCGATGAGCAGCCGCGGCCGGTTCACCAGGGCCATGGCGATCAGGATGCGCTGGCGTTGTCCGCCGGAGAACTGGTGCGGCCAGTCGCGCGCGCGCCGCTCCGGCTCGGGCAGCGCCACCTCATGCATGGCGTCGAGAACGGCCTGCTGCACTGCGCGGCGCGGCAGCTCCGGCCGGTGCGCGCGCACCGCCTCCGCGATCTGCTCGCCCACCCGCATCGCCGGATTCAGCGCCGTCATCGGCTCCTGAAAGACCATTGCAATCTCGCTGCCGCGCCGCCGCCGCATCGCGCTCTCCGGCAGCGCCAGCAGATCGACCGCGCGCGCTGTAGCGGTATCGCCCGGCGCCGTTGCCGGTGTCGAAAACAGAATCCTGCCGGTGACGCTGGCCGACGCCGGAAGCAGCCGCATCGCCGCCAGCGCGGTCGCCGATTTGCCCGATCCAGACTCGCCCACCAGGCCCAGCGCGTGGCCTGCGGCGACCTCAAACGAGACCCCATGCACCGCCTCGCGCCCACCGAATCCAACCGACAGGTCCTCGACCCGCAGAATCGGCTCCGCACCGTTGCAGTGCGGCGCGCCGTTGCCAAGCGGTGCGCTCGGGCCGGAAGCGGAGGGTGCGCTCATACCCTACGATGGTAGAGCATCGCCGGACTGGCATGGATTTGGAAGAGCCCGAGAGCGCATGGCGGCACGCTCAAGCTACTCTTGGATGAGACGCCGTGCGCCCAATCGCGTCTAAGCAGAGCGGGAAGCCAGAGATGAACGTAACCCCACATTGCAGCAAAGGCAGCCAGCGGACTCTTGATGGAGCATCCGGCCCGCTGCCAGTTCCAGTCGCAGGATGTGCCCTTCTGCTTGCTTTTCTCTGCGCGCTCTTCTCCGTCTCCGCGAGCGCGCAGACGCACAAGGTGGCCCCGCCGCAGAACGTCGTCCGCGCCGTTGCCGTCTACGAGTGGACCGGCGACATGGCCAAGCCCACCGCCAGCCGTCTGATCCCCGTCTCGCTGTTCATCGACGGCAAGCTGCGCGATGCAGCCGTCTACCTCGCGCGCCCCGTCCCCTTCGCGCTCGACACCGGGAACGTCTACGAGATCGAGCGCGCTGGAATCGCGCTCGGCACTCTCAATGTGGCCTTCGCGCGCCACCTGGTCGAGCCGGAAGACGCAACCGCCGATTACGACGACGGCTGGTTCGGCTACGGCAAGTTCTTCCCGCCGGTTCCGCCGAAGAAGTCCACACTGAAGCCATCCGGGAAGCTCGTCGCCATCAACAGCCTGGACGAGGACGACGACAGCCCGCACTTCTCCGCCCGCTCCGCGACGCCCGGCTCCGGGGAGACGGCAGAGACCGCTCCAGGCACGTCTACAACCACCAACACGCCCGCAGACAATCCCGACCGGCCCACGCTGCACCGCAGCGCCTCCAGTCCGTCCGCGCCGGACAGCTCCGGCAGCACGCCGTCTGACGATCCCGACCGGCCCACGCTGCGGCGCCACACAACCGCTGAGGCGAACAAGGCCAGCGCTGGCCAGCCCGACGCAAGCTACGACGATCCTGCCTTGAACAACGATCCCAACCGGCCGCTGCTGCATCGCGGCAAGCCGCTGGGCGAGCTGGCCGACGCCGACATTCCCAAGCTCTCCGGCCTTCCCGGCGACCGGGACCTGCACCAAGCGGTCGCTGTATCCGACGCGGTAAACCGCCCGCCGCACAACTTTTCCCGCGCCTGGGACGACGATGCGCAACGCCAGGCCATCCTCGCCACAATGCAGGCGGAGGCGCGCAGACTGCTCGCCGCATACGAGGCCGCCAATGCGGCTGCACCGGTTGCCGCCAATGCAGCAGCGCCCAGTGTCGCCGCTGCGCCATCGAAGACGCCCGGGCGAAACAACAGACTGACGCGCACCACCGTTCAGCAGACCCCGCCGCTGCCCGAGCCGCTGCTGGACGAGCAGTTGCAGGGCTACACGCTCAGCTATGGCGGCCCGGCCAGCTACGCCTACTCCGCGCACACCGGCGGCCTCGGCCCCACGCCCTGCTACGTCACCCTGGTCGCGCAGGACGACATGGAGGGCAAGCCGGAGTTTGCCATCCGCTCCGTCACCGACGCTGCGCACCTCAATCGAGCGCCGCTGATGAGGCTGGTGGATGCCGTGGACGCCGAAGCATCCAACCGCGCCAGCTTGCTCTTCGAGTTGCGCGCGCAGAACTCGCGCCAGTTTGCGCTCTATCGCGTCATCGGTGCACAGGCCGTGCAGACCTATCTCAGCGGCTCAACCCAGTAGGCGCACGGGCACTAAGCCGGAGGCATTGCCACGGGAGGGGCTGAACCAGGCGGTACTGCCGACGGCGGCGCCCCAGGCGGGCGGTTGCGCTCCTGGCGCGGCGGCGGGATGAAGACGGACGGGTGCTTCTCGCCGCGATGACAGGTCCCGCAGGTGACCGGGTTGGTGTCGTGGCGGTCCTTGATCTGCGCGAGGTACTTGGTGTTGATGTCATCGGTCATCTGGATCATGTACCGTGCCGTCTCCTTCACCGGATTGGCGTCGGAGGCCCGATCGGCTCGCCGGGTGACCGGGTCTGCGGCGGCGTGGCAGAACTCGCACTCGACGCCGAGGTCGCCGGAGAACTGCCGCATCAGCTTGCGCAGGTCGTCGCGGGAGATGGTGTCCGGCAGAACCTTCAGGTTTTTGAATCCCGGTGCGTTCTGGGGTTCCGCAACGGCGCTCTGCACATGGGACTCGGCCGGTGCGGGTGTCGTCTGCGCGGGCGCGGCGAGAACGGGGACAAGGCCTGCGCAGACCACGGGTATACAGCAACGAAGAAGCCGATTCATAGTTCCGGTGCCTCAATGAGAATGGGAATGGGAGCCTGTCTCAAGGTCTACGGACATCTCACGCACCTGTCAAGGGAGAACCTGCGCGAACGCGCTCCATCGCTGCTTCCATGGGCCGAGGTCGGGGCTGCTTCCCATAGCGGTTTCGTGTAGCGCTTCTGTGTGCCGCTTCGAGCTGCCGCACCAACTCCATGAAAGTGGGCAGGCCGCGAGGGCCAGTCCTCGTTGCCCACGTCCGGCACAGCGCCTACAGCGCAACACCCTTCAGCCACTCCCTGAACCCCGGCCCTAGATCCTCGCGCTTCAGCGCCAGCTCCACCGTCGCCTTCAGAAAGCCCAGCTTGTCGCCTGCGTCGTGGCGCTTGCCCTCGTAGTGGAAGCCGTAGACCTTCTCGTACTGCAGCAACGCCCTGATGGCGTCGGTCAACTGGATCTCGCCGCCCGCTCCCGGCTGCACTCCTTCGATCATCTGGAAGATGCGCGGCGTCAGGATGTATCGCCCGATAATCGCGTTGTCCGAGGGCGCATCCTCGAACCGTGGCTTCTCCACCATTCCCTTGACGTCCAGCAGGCGCGGGTTCTTCGCGTCCTGCGTGCAATCCAGGCAGCCGTAGTTGGAGATTGCCGGGCCCTCGACGACCTCCGATGCCAGGATGCTCGATTGCGTCTCCTCGAACGCCTCCACCATCTGCTTCATGCAGGGCACGCGTGCGTCCACAATGTCGTCGGGCAGCAGCACGCAGAAGGGTTCGTCGCCGACAAGCTCCTTGGCCATCAGGATGGCGTGGCCCAGGCCCAGCGGCGCGGCCTGCCGCGTGTACACAATCCGCGCCAGCCTGGTGAGCGATCGCACCGTCTCCAGAAGCTCCCGCTTGCCCTTGGCCGCCAGCGCCGCCTCGAGCTCCGGGCTGGAGTCGAAGTGGTCCTCCATGGCGGCCTTGTCGCGCCCGGTGACGATGATGATCTCCGTACACCCGGCCGCTACCGCCTCCTCCACTCCGTACTGGATCAGGGGCTTGTCCACCAGGCACAGCATCTCCTTGGGGATGGCCTTGGTCGCAGGCAAAAATCGCGTGCCCATGCCCGCAGCGGGAAAGACTGCCTTGCGAATCTTCTGGTATGCCATAGGAAGCGGAGACCTCGTCGCTGAATGCAGGAGTCCATCCTAGCAAACCGCCTCGACACGAGATCGCGGCCTGCAGCCTATGCGGCCACTTCGCCTCTGGAGCGCGCACGGCGCGGGATCGCCCACATCGAGCGTCTTCTTGCCGTACAGCCTAGGTGCGATGCCGTTGTGGAGCGCAACGACAAGCAGCTTGTTCCGCTGCGCTACGGAATGACAATCCTTGACTGAATATAAGGTTCACGTCCCTTAGTTCAGCGTCTCCATCAGCTTGTTGACGGTGCGATTCAGGTCCTTGTCGCTGCGCCGCTGCTCGTCGATCTTGGAGATGGAGTGCATCACGGTGGTGTGGTGCTTGCCGCCGAACTGGCGGCCGATCTCCGGCAGCGACGCCTCGGTCAACTGCTTGGCCAGGTACATGGCGATCTGGCGCGGCACCACGATCTGGCGCGAGTTGTTCTTCTGCTTCAGTTCGGCGACGCGCATTCCGAACTGCTCGGCCACAGCCCGCTGGATGGATTCGATGGTGATCTTGCGCACCTGGGTGTCGATGAACTGCTTGAGGCACTGCTGGGTGACTGCCAGCGTGATCTCCACGCCGTGCATGGAGCACCACGCGATGAGCCGCACCAACGCCCCCTCCAGCTCGCGCACGTTGGTGCGCACGTTGCTGGCGATGAACAGAGCAACCTCGGTAGGCAGGTGGGCCTGCTCGCTCTCCGCCTTCTTCTGCAGGATGGCGACCTTGGTCTCCAGGTCGGGCGGCTGAATGTCGGCGATCAGGCCCCATTCGAAGCGCGAGCGCAGGCGGTCCTCAAAGTCGGGCAGCTCCTTCGGTGGGCGGTCGCTGGCGATCACGATCTGCTTCATGCTCTCGTGCAGCGTATTGAAGGTATGGAAGAACTCCTCCTGGGTCCGCTCCTTGCCGGCGAGAAACTGGACGTCGTCGATCAGCAGGACATCCACGGTGCGGAACTTGTCGCGGAACCCGGTCATCTTGTCGTAGCGGACGGAGTTGATCATCTCGTTGGTGAACTTTTCACCAGAGACATAGCAGATGGATGCGTGCGGCTGGCGGCGCTTCACGTCGTGGCCGATGGCATGAAGGAGGTGTGTCTTGCCCATGCCCACGCCGCCATAGAGGAAGAGCGGGTTGTATGCCTTGGAGGGCCTCTCCGCGACCGCCTGCGAGGCCGCCATCGCGAACTGGTTGCCGCTGCCGATGACAAAGGCGTCGAACTGATAGCGCGGGTTGAGCTGCGAGGCCGTGTTCCAATCGAAGCGTGCCTGCTCCGGCGCAGCCGCGGGCGCTCCGTTCATTCGGCGTGAGTGCGGAGCGTTCGAGTTGTGGCTGGAGACGGGCGCGAACCCCCCGTCTTCGCGCACTCGCGGGGTGCTGGGGTCCTGCTGCGGCGTGGTGAAGGTCACGGTGTCGATGTCGAGCGCCAGGTTGTCGATCGCCTCCTGGATCAGGTCGGCGTACTTCTCTCCGAGGTGCTGGAACTCGACCGAAGGGATGCGCACATACAGCGTCCTGCCCGCAATGTGCGAGAAGCGCGTCGGCTTGAACCACGTCTCGTACGACTGGCGGTTGATCTTCTTCTCGAGCGCAGCGAGAATGCGGACCCACTGATTCAGTACGGCGGTGGCCGTGGGGACGAATGACATGCTCTCAATTCCTTCTTGGATTCGCTCCAAGTATTTTTTATTTCGAGATAGTGGCCCGACCCGAAAAATTGGAACAGCAATGGCAAGTGCAATGGCAACACTTCACCTGCACCCCTCGAATGGGGCGTGGAGAGAAGCGCAGGTTGCTGGAGGTCTCCGTGCCGGCCAGGAGCCCAGCGCGAAGAGGAACGACCACGCTCACCCGTGTGCGATCCGAAAAATCGTCATTGGTGAGCGGGTTTGATAGTAGCACGGAAAACGAGGGCAGATTCAAGGGATCGAGAGATAAAAATTATCTTGCACCATTCCTTGTGAAGAATGCCCTCCGTCGCCGCGCGCGGCCCTTCCCGCGGCCCAAAACGCGCCCCTTTCCCGAGCGGCCAGCGGCCTCATTGCCGTAGCCTGCACCGGTCGGGTATACTGGAGGACTGTTGCAGTTCTGAACAAGATTGAGCAGGAGCCGAACCCAATGCCGAAGCGTACCTTCCAGCCCAACCGCCGCCACCGCGCCAAGACCCACGGGTTCCTGACCCGCATGAAGACCAAGGCAGGCGCAGCCGTGCTGAGCCGTCGGCGTGCCAAGGGCCGGCACAAGATCGCCGTAAGCGCCGGCTTCCGCGACTAAGGGCAATTCGCGTTTGCCGCGCTTCACCGGATGTGCATCACTCTGTGTGGAGCCGGAGATTCTTGTACCTTACCTTTGTTTTTCCTTGGCTGCGGGATCCATCGACGTTGCCCTTCGGCAAAGCCCGCAAAGCAAAGGCGGATCGCGGTCTGACTGAGATGGCCCACTCCACCCCATTCCAACGTGCAATCCATTCCGGCAGCGAGTGGCGGCTCAGCCGTCTGCGCAAACACGCCGACTACCAGCGCGTCTACCAGGCCAGCCGCAAACAGTTCGCCAAACAGATGAGCTACTTCTTTGCGCTGCGCCCGGCGCTCGGCCCGGACGGTACTTTGGTGCGCCAAGCCAACCCGGAGGCCGCGCGCGTCGGCCTGACGGTGGGCAAAGCAATGGGCAAGGCGGTGGACCGCAACCGCATCAAACGCAGGATGCGCGAGGCGATACGCCACCAGCTTCCGCTGCTGCGGGCCCCTGTGGATGTTGTGCTTCATCCGCGGCGAAGCATCCTCGATCTCAACTTCGCCACTCTGGGACACGAGGTCGCAGCCGTCTTCCGCGCAGTCCAGATGGCGGCGGACAAGCAGCGCACCGCGCAGCGCGAACGAACGAAGGCTTAGCAACGCGCGACACAGATGCAATGGACAAGACGCAATGCAAACGCATGGAGATGCAATGAGCGACCGTACGGCACGCCTTGCATTCCGGGTCTATAAATCGGCGCTCTCTCCCGTGCTGCACGCCATCGGCCCATCGCGCTGCCTGTACCTGCCGACGTGCTCGGAGTATGCCTACACCGCGGTCAGCCGCTTTGGGTGGTTCCGAGGATCGTGGCTCGCGCTGCGCCGGCTGGCGCGCTGCCATCCCTGGGGCAAAGGTGGCCTCGATCCCGTTCCCGAGCGTTCTTCGCACACACGCCCTGGTCCGGCGGAGCCGAATTCATCCACCTGCAACCGATCCGGTACAGATCAAACCGGTGCAGACCATTTACCATAGAGAGCAGGCCATCACTTCCACGGCCGCAACCTCCAGAGCCCCACACAGACAGGAAGCATCACTTGGCAGAGTTCAGCAACCCCAATCAACAAGGCGGAAAAGACGGCCAGTCGCTGATGACCATGATGGTGGTCGTAGTCGCAATTGTCCTCGGTCTCCAGTTTTACCATGCAAAGATGGCCCCGCCGCCATCCTCCTCGACGCCGCCTATCACCGCCGCGTCCCAGGCGCCCTCCGCGCCCACAGCCGCGACAGGTTCCGCCTCTCTGACGGCAGGGCAGCCTGCTGTCGCTCAATCCGTTGCCTCCGCCGTTCCCAGCGTGCAGGCAAGCTCCGAATCCACCACGGTCGTCGAGAACGATCTCTACCGGATCACCTTCTCCAATCGTGGCGCGCAGGTCACAAGCTGGGTCTTGAAGAAGTACAAGAACCTCGATGGCCAGCCGCTCGACCTGGTACATCCGCAGGCGGCCAAGCTCTTCGGTTATCCGCTCTCGCTCTACACCTCGGACGCATCCATCGCCACCAATCTGAACCAGGCGCTCTTCGTTCCCTCCGCTACGGGCATGCTCGCCGCGCCCGCACGACTGATCTTTAAGTTCTCCAGCGGCGACCTGCAGGCGACGAAGACCTTCACCTTCGACGCGATGACCTATGTGCTGCATGCGGATGTCGCGGTCACGCGGGCGGGCGCTCCTGTGCAGGCTTTCATCGGTTGGCCAAGCGGCTTCGGCGACCAGGATGAAGTTCCCAACGGCCTCGCATACAGCAATGCGCAGTTCGACGACTACCGCAACGGAGGCTTCGACCACACCGATGCGAAGAAGGTCTCCTCCGGCACGACGCTGGCTGGCCCCTTCGACTTTGCCGGCGTGGCCGACCCGTTCTTCGCCGCAGTTTTTTTGCCGGACACGCCGAGCACCGCCGCAGCCACGCCGCTGAGCAACACCCTCGACGTCTCGAAGACGATCAAGCGCGTGGGCTTTGGCGCCGATTCGCCACCCACCAAGCCCTTGAATGTGCCCATCCTCGGCGCGGCAGTGGGCAACACAGCAGGCCCAACAGAGACGCGCATCTTCGTCGGGCCGAAGGCGATCGAGGTTCTCAAGAGCGTTCACGCCGCCGACAGCCGCGTCTCGCTGGAACCGGTGCTCGAGTTCGGCTTCTGGGGGCCGATCGGCAAGTACCTCTTCCTCGCGCTGCACGCCATTCACGCCTCCATCACATCTGCCTGGAGCGGCTCTTGGGGCTGGGCCATCATCATCCTAACGGTTCTGATCAACCTGCTCATGCTGCCCTTCCGCGTCAAGACCATGCAGAGCGCCCTCAAGATGCAGCGCATCCAGCCGCAGATGGACGCGATCAAGGAGAAGTACAAGAAGTACAAGGTCACCGACCCCAAGCGCAACGAGATGAACGCCGAGATCATGCAGCTCCAGAAGGACCACGGCGTCAATATGTTCGGCGGGTGCATCCCCACGCTCATCACCATGCCGCTGCTCTTCGCCTTCTTCACGATGCTGCCCCGCGTAGTCGAGCTGCGTCAGGCCCACTGGCTCTGGCTACCCAACCTACAGGCCCCCGATCCGTGGCACATATTGCCTATTTTGATGGTGGTCTCGCAGTTTCTGGTGCAGTTCTACACGCCGTCTCCGGGTGTCGATCCGCAGCAGCAGAAGATGATGGCCTTCATGATGCCTGCCTTCTCCGGTTACATGACCTGGAACTACGCCTCCGGTCTGGCGCTCTACTGGTCGATCGGCAACCTGATCGGGATCGCGCAGCAGGCGGTGATGAACCGCACTTCGCTGGGCCGCGAGATGCGCGAGATTGCCGCCAAACGCGCCCGCCGCAAGGCCACCACCATCCAGGGGCGCAAGTAGACCCAGCGCAACAAGATAAAGGCGCGGCCCTTTCGCCGCGCCAGGTTGCCGAATCCGGCACCAGGCGCGACGGGCGACAACCAATGATGATATAAAGTTTTATTCGGACAAAGATGCTTCCCATGGATGAAACGGCCCAGGCGCAGACGATCGCTAAGTTCTTGCAGGCATTTACCGCCAGCGGCGGTCTGCGCCTGCGGTTTTGCGTGAAGGCGCGCGGCGCGCGGCAAGGCAGTACGGAACTGCTGGAAGACGCTGCCAAGGCTGGATCGCGCGTGCTTTGCGTCGAGTTCTCCGGCCCGGACACGCCCCTGCTTACTGCGCGCAACGGCGAGCTGTTGAACGCGCTGGAGCACATCGCGACCAAAATCCTACGCCTTGAACCCGACGAGCACGACCGCGTTTCGTTCGACGCCGACCAGTTCAAGGCCAACCGCGACCGCCAGATGCACGAGTTGGCGGAGGCGGCCATCGAGCGCGTGCGCGCCACGGGACGGCCCCATGCCTTCCCGCCGATGACGTCGCGCGAGCGGCGCATGCTGCACATGCTCCTCGGCGAATCGGGCCTTCCTACCGCCTCCAGCGGCGAAGGCCCAGGCCGCTTTGTTGTGCTCTACCCCGAAGGGGCAGACACCTCCGCGCCGTTCAATTTTGCCTCGCCCGCCGACGCGCGGCAGCCGCAGCGCCGCCCCGACGCCAGCCGGGTGCGCGACGCCTTCCGCCCGCGCTACTGACGCAACACAAGCCGATGCGCGCAGCAAACCAAATGCCGTTATAGCTGCGTGTACACGTCCCGAAAGTCGTAGCAGCCTGTGCGCGTTGCCAGCCACTCGGCCGCGCGCACCGCGCCCTCCGCAAAGCCGCGCCGCGAGAACGCCTCGTGCGTCAGCACAACGCGGTCTGCCTCGCTCACTGCTTCGAGCACATGCGTCCCCTTCGCATCGCCTTCGCGCAGCGACTCGATGGGCACGCCGATCCTGCTGCCCGCGCCGCGCTCCACCATCTCTGCAATCGAGATCGCAGTGCCCGATGGCTTGTCCAGCTTGCTTACATGGTGCGTCTCGACGA
>JAJZDL010000233.1 GCA_021851465.1 Acidobacteriota bacterium | reverse complement strand
TTCGGTATCGAGCCGGACTGAGTGAAGCCAGTCGTCGATCGTCGATAGCGTCTCGCGCTCCAAAATGCAGGCGACATCCTCCACTGCGCTGGGCACTGGTGGCGCTCCGGTCGTCAACCGCTCGCGAATGGACTGCACCAGCGTATCCACGCTCAGCGGCTTGACCAATATCTCGTCCGCCTGCTCTAGGATCGCCTTGGTGGCCGCGCTCATCTCTGGATACGCGCTGAAGATGAGGGTCACTGCTTCGGGCTGGGCGTGGCGCATCGCGCTCACCACGGTCAGGCCGTCGCCCGGCTGCGGCATGTGCAGGTCGCTCAGTAACACATCGAACTCTTGCGAGCCAATGTACTTCAGAGCCTCGTTGACGTTGGCAGCCAGCACAACGTCAAACCCGTTGCTTTCGAGAACCAGACGCAAAGTCAGCAGGAGGGTCGCATTGTCGTCGACGACCAGGAGCCGCGGCTTGGAATCCGGAGCTAGCTCGCCGCGCGCAAAAGGGACTTCTGCATCGAGAGGGGGCATTCGGCACCTTTCTGCGAGCGTCGGGAGGTATGGCTCTGATCGCAGCATCTCATCCCGTAAGTCCCTTGTCTGGTCAATCTTGAACACCCCGGCTAAGGCGCGCGGCAGGCTTTGCGGCGAGCTTCTTGCCGGCCTTCAAGGGTGCCGGCGGGGCCTCCAGCAACGGGCCGCGCACAGCGGCGCGCTGGGTGTATTGATCGAGCAGAATCACGTTCAGCAGCGATTTGTGGACACGGATGCGCCCGTTGTACGAGATGAAGCCGTTCTGGCGGAAGCGGTTCATGAAGAAGCTGACCCGCGAGCGCGTGGTGCCGATCATCTCGGCCAGTGTCTCCTGTGTAACTTTGGGGATGAAGTGTTCGGGCTCGCCGGGCTTGCCAAACTCGGCCATCAGCAGCAGAATCCGTGCAAGGCGCTTCTCGCTGGAATTGAAGAGCTGGTCCACCAGGTCCGCTTGGGTGCGCATCCCCCGGGCCACCAGATACTTGAGGAAGAGGTCGGAGAAGCCCTGCTCCTCGTGAATCACGCGTACCATCTCGTCGCGCGCGATCCGCAGCGCGCTGCACGCGGTGGTGGCCGTTGCCGTGGCCAGGCGCAGGCCGGGCACGGCGGCCAGCGACTCTTCGCCGACAAAGTCCCCAGCGGAGAGCAGCGACAGCGTGGCCTCCTTGCCGCGTTGAGAGACCACGGTGAGCTTGGTCTGGCCGCTCTGTAGGTAGAAGACGCAGTCGGCAGGTTGCCCCTGGGTGAAGAAGTTCTCCCTGGCCTTTAGGCTCACCAGCTTTCGTCCCAGCCCCGCATTGGCCAGAAAAATTGCGGGGTCGAACTTCGGCATCGGTACCGGTGTGGAGATTGGCAGTTCAAGTTCAGTCATACAAAAGCCTCGTGCAGTCGAAATGTGTGGAAAGTGTGGGGGAATTGCCGTCTCATCGGAAAGCGCGCGGTCTGCAATCGGCGCAACCGGACGTGCAATCTGCATCTGCGAGTGCGCCTGGGCCTTGCGCGATGGGACTCGTACACGGCCCCACTTCTTCCTGCGCCGGCCCCAAGTCTGTCAAATGGCCTGGGGGACCAACTGTTGAACTATTCCGCCTCGCGTCGGCTGCAATACAGTGTTGGATGCCCCTGCCGGCGCGGAAGATGCCTGGATACTGGAAACATACCACAATATAGGCCGCAACCGTCAAACTTGGCCGCAGCGTCCTTTCATAATGCCAGGCGTGCGGTTCATCTTGCTCCCGCATGAAGCGCGTATCGCCCTTCGCGCAGGAGCTTGGTATCCTCAAGCTGCGATGAAGAGTGAACCCAGCACTGCGCCGCAGAGCGCCGCCGACGCCGCCAGGCCGCCCATCTATCTGCTCGATTCGATGGCCTTCATCTTCCGCGCCTATCACGCGATGCAGCGCCAACGGCCGATGACCACGCGCACCGGCATTCCAACGGCGGCCACATACGTCTTCGTCAACATGATCAACAAGCTGCGCAAGGACTTCTCGCCGCAGTTCCTCGCCGCCGTCTACGATCTCTCCGGCCCGGTCTTCCGCGACGAGCTTGCCCGCGAGATGAAGCCCCTGCGCAAGTGGAACGTGAAGACGCAGAGCTTCGACGAGGTGGACTACACAGGATACAAGGCCAACCGCGCCGAGACCCCCGCCGACCTGATCCAGCAGTTCCCATACATCCGCCGCGCGCTGGAGGCCTTTCGCATCCCCATCCTCAGCTACGAGGGCTTCGAGGCCGACGACGTCATCGGCACACTCGCCGCCAAGCTCTCCGCTCTCGGTCATCGCGTCTTCGTCGTCAGCTCGGACAAGGACATGATGCAACTCGTCACGCCCGAGGTCAGCATTCTGAATCCGGCAAAGGACAACCTTGTGCTCGATCCCGCCGGCGTGGAGTCGGTTCTCGGCGTGCCGCCGGAGCGCGTCATCGATGTGATGGCGCTGCGCGGCGACGCAGTCGATAATGTCCCCGGCGCGCCCGGCATCGGCGACAAAGGCTCGGTCGAGCTGATCCAGCAGTTCGGCAGCGTCGAAGCAGCGCTCGACCGCGCCGACGAGGTCAAGAAGAAGACCTATCGCGAGTCGCTGCAGAACAATCGCGAGAACATTCTCCTCTCCAAGGAACTCGTCACCATCCACACCGCCGTCCCCATCGAGTTCTCGCTCGACGCGATGCGCACCCAGCCGCCGGACAACGCCGCCTGCCGCGAGCTCTTCAGCGAGCTTGAGTTCACCACAATGCTCAAAGAACTCACCCCCGCCGCCGACAACGCCGTCATCGCATACAACCTCAACCCAACCGAAGCCCAGATCGCCGCCCTTCTCGCCGCAGCCCGCACTGCCGACGACAATCGGGTGCCCCACCCTTCGCAACGCGAAGGGTGGGATGAACAACCTCCCCACGGCCTCGCCATCGCCATTGCAGAGAGCACCCAGGCCATCGCTGAAGAGATCTCCGCCGACGATTCAGACGCCGAACCCGAGCCGCCGCCCGCCGAGACGATGAACATGTTCGCCGCGCCCGCCACAAATATCCGGGTGCCCCATCCATCGCAGCTTGATCGCGATGGGTGTGATGAAAATGCTGCTCCTCAGTCGCCGGGTTCCGCCATCCGCATCGGCCTCTCCATCGACGGGGCCTCCGCCATCGAAGCCACCCTCGACGCGCCCGGCCTCCGCGCCGCGCTCGAAGACGCCTCCCTCCCCAAGCTGGTTCACGACCTCAAAGCCGTCCTGCGCGCGCTCGCAACTCACGCGCCAGCCCCACACGGCATCTCTCTGCGCGGCGAGATCACCGACGTCATGTTGCAGAGTTACCTCATCAATCCCACGCACTCCTCGCACGCGCTTCCCGACATCGCCGCCCGCTCCACCAACCGCGCGCTCGTCCATCAGCCGACCAAGTCCAACCCCACCGATCCCAATCGCCTGCCCGAGGCCGCCGCCGCCATCGTCCGCCTTGCCCGCGTCTTCGCCGAGCAGATGGCCGAGAGCGACGCCACCTTCACCGCGTCGTCATCCACGACAACCCTGCCATCCCGCAGTACAGCGGAAGAACCCGCCTCTCCAACCACCGAGCACCCGCTCCTTCACCTCTACCGCACCATGGACCTCCCGCTCGTCCCCGTCCTGCTGCGCATGGAGCAGGCGGGCGTGCGCATCGACACCGGCGTCCTCGCCGCCATGTCCACGCGCCTCGCCGTCGAGATGGACACCCTCGCCGAAAAGATATTCGAGCACTCCGGCCATCGCTT
>JAJZDL010000232.1 GCA_021851465.1 Acidobacteriota bacterium | reverse complement strand
TGCTTGCAGTCCGTCGGCAGGATCACGTCGCGCACGCCGGCCCGCTTGGCCGCCAGAAACTTCTCCTTGATCCCGCCCACCGGCAGCACGTTGCCGCTCAGTGTGATCTCGCCGGTCATCGCCAGCAGCGGATGCACCGGCGTCTCCGTCAGCAGGCTCACCAACGCCGTCGCCATCGTAACGCCCGCGCTCGGCCCGTCCTTCGGGATCGCGCCCGCCGGAACGTGGATGTGCAGGTCGCTCTCCTTGGTGATGTCCTCGTCGATGCCCAGCGCGGATGCATTCGAACGCACCCACGTCAGCGCCGCCTGCATACTCTCCTTCATTACATCGCCGATCTGCCCTGTGATGGTGAACGTTCCCTTGCCCTTCATGCGGTTGGCCTCGATGAAGAGCACATCGCCGCCCGCCGGGGTCCACGCAAGGCCGACGGCAACTCCGGCCCGCTTCGTGCGCTCGGCGATCTCCGTATCCACGCGCACCTTGATCCCGCCGAGAAAATCCAGAATCACCTCGTTGGTGACTACCAGCTTCTCCGGCTTGCCTTCGGCGATGCGCCGCGCCAGCTTGCGGCAGATGGTTCCGATCTGCTGCTCCAGCTTGCGCACGCCCGCCTCCCGCGTGTAGTGCCGCGCAATCTGCCCAATGCTCTCCGGCGAGAACTCGATCAGCGCCGGGTCGATCCCGTTCTCCTTGGTCTGCCGCGGGATCAGATACTTGGTCGCAATCGCAATCTTCTCCTCCTCGGTGTATCCAGTCAGCTCGATGATCTCCATCCGATCCAGCAGTGGCGCAGGCACCGGGTCGAGCTGGTTCGCCGTGCAGATGAACAGCACCTTCGAGAGGTCGAAGGGCTGGTCCAGATAGTTGTCGCGGAAGGTATTGTTCTGCTCCGGATCCAGAACCTCCAGCAGAGCGCTTGCCGGGTCGCCGCGGAAGTCGCGGCCCAGCTTGTCCACCTCGTCCAGCATGAAGACGGGATCGTTCGTCTCCACCCGCTTCAGGTTCTGGATCACCTGCCCCGGCAGCGCGCCGATGTACGTCCGCCGATGCCCGCGCAGCTCCGCCTCGTCGTGCATTCCGCCCAGCGAGATGCGCGCAAACTTCCGCCCCAACGCCTTCGCCACGCTGCGTCCCAGCGAGGTCTTGCCTACGCCGGGAGGCCCGACGAAGCAGAGGATCGGCCCCTTCATGTCCGGCTTCAGCCGCCGCACCGAGAGATAGTCGAGAATGCGGTCCTTCACCTTCTTCAACCCGTAGTGGTCCTCGTCCAGAATCGCCTTCGCGCGCAGAATGTCCACCTCGCCCGCCGAAGACTTCGCCCAAGGCAGCACCGCCAGCCACTCGATGTAGTTCCGAGTGAGCGAGTAGTCCGCTGCCATCGCGTTCATCC
Organism: Acidobacteriota bacterium; assembly: GCA_021851465.1. Lineage (GTDB taxonomy): Bacteria > Acidobacteriota > Terriglobia > Terriglobales > Acidobacteriaceae > Edaphobacter. Next base: position 2,389 of record JAJZDL010000232.1, on the reverse strand, counting down.
GGCTCAACCGCCCAAGCTCCTTCAACGCGTCCTTCTTGGTCTCCTCCGGCATCCCCGCCGCTTCGATCTTCTCCTTCAGCTCCGCAATGTCCTTCTGCGAGTCGTCCAGGTCGCCCAGCTCCTTCTGGATCGCCTTCAACTGCTCGCGCAGATAGTAGTCCCGCTGAGACGACTGCACCGAGTCCTGCACCTCGCTCTGGATCTTGTTGCGCAACTGTTGCACCTCAAGCTCTTTCGCCAGGTGCTTGTTGATGCGCTCCAGACGCGCGCTCACATCCGGCGTCTCCAGCAGCTCCTGCTTGTCGTTCGTCGTCAAAAACGGCAGTGAAGACGCAATGAAGTCCGCCAGCCGCCCCGGCTCGTCGATGTTGATCGCAATCGTCTGCAGATCGTCCGAGAGCGTCGGCGATGAGCTCACGATCTGTTGAAACTGGCTTACCACATTGCGTTGCAACGCCTCGGTCTCCGGCGAACCCGCGGGCTCAATCTCCTCCACCACCTCGCACTCCGCCGTCATAAACGGAGTGATCTGGGAGAACTCCCCCAGCCGCACCCGCTCATTGCCCTCGGTGAAGACAAAGAGGCTCTGGTTGGGCATCTTCACAACCTTATGCACCGTCGCCCGCGTGCCGATGTGGTGCAGGTCCGCCGCCTCGGGCGCATCCTGTCGAGCGTCGCGCTGCGCCACCACCAGAATCGTCTTCTCCTCGCCCAGCGACTGAATCAACTGAATCGAGCTCTCGCGCCCAACGGTCAGCGGCAACACCGCATGGGGAAACAACACCGTGTCGCGCACCGGCAGAACCGGAATCGCACGGCCGGCAGTCTGTATCTTCATTGAAGCATCGTCGCTCTTCGCGGCCCTCGGCTTAATCACACTGACAAATTCACTAGACATTGAGTGTCCTCGTATCATATTTCCTTCATTGGATGCATTCACAGGCGCAGAGGTCGCATCTCTACGCAACACACTCGACTGCACCAATGCTCCCCGTTGGATGCCGGCCTTCACATCCCCGTCATCGGCCCACAGAGACATCTCCATCAACTCCGCCCGGTCCGCGCATCGCAGATTCGCGCTTCCTCTGAACCACTTATGCCGCAACGTACCGCCCAAGCTCCTTCACCATCTCGCAATGCCCCGCCAATCCCGCCAAAACCGCATCCATCTGCCCGGAGGATTCAAACCGCAGATCGACGAAGAACACATACTCCCACGGCATTCCAGGCACCGGGCGCGACTCGATCTTGGTCAGGTTCACCCCCGCCTGTGCAATCTCTTGCAACGCCTCCACCAGCGTCCCCGGACGGTGCAATACGACGAAAGCAAGGCTCGCCTTGTTCGCGCCCGCCGCCGCCTGCCATTCGCTCTCCCGAACCAACAAATGAAACCGCGTGTAGTTCTCCGCATGGTCTTCAATCCCTGCCGCCAGCACCGTGCCGCCATACTGCCGCGCCGCCAGCTCCGGCGCAATCCCTGCCGTGTCGCTCAGCCCCGCTGCCATCACCTGCTTCACGCTGCCCGCCGTGTCGTAGTAGTTCACCGCCTCGATCTCGGGATGCGCCGCAAACCAGTGCCTGCACTGCGACAGCGCCACCGGATGAGACATCGCCCGCCTCACGTCCGTCAGCTTCACTCCCGGACGGGCGATCAAATTGTGCCGCACCCGCAGCAGGCTCTCGCGAGCAATTCGCACCGGCTTGGCCAACAACAGGTCGCAGTGCTCCGCCACAGACCCATGCAGGCTGTTCTCGATCGGCAGCACTGCGCCATCCACCTCGCCTGCCACGACCCGCTCGAACACCTCTGCCGATAGGGCGCACGCCACGATCTCCATCCCGCCCGTCGCGTTGTTGCCACTCGCATCAGACAGCATCGCCAGCGCAGCCATGTGGCTGTTCGATCCCAACTCACCCTGTATCGCAATCCTCACGCGCTCCCCCAAATTGCATCTCTCTGCCGCGCTCGTGGCAACCTAATCCCTGCACTTCGCAACTTACCACATGACGAGCCGCACTTGGCCTTCCCAGGACGATGGCAGGATACGTCGCCGCGTGTCTCACAGGAGAAAGCCAATGCTATGGACGATCACCGTCATCCTCGTCCTTCTCTGGCTGGTCGGCTTCATCGGGTTTCACGTCCTCGGCGCATGGATCCATCTCCTGCTCCTGGTCGCCGTGGTCCTGCTCATCCTCAACCTGCTCTCCGGCCGTCGCGCAATCTAGCACGATTGCTATTGAGGTATATGAGTTGTCATTCTGAGCGTAGCGAAGAATCCCCGCATTTTGTTCGAGGGCGGCACTCTATACCGTTGGCGAACACGCAATAGAAGCCCCTCCTCACGCACCGCTACCTTCCGGCCAACCCGCAGACGAACCACAGGAGAAT
>JAJZDL010000231.1 GCA_021851465.1 Acidobacteriota bacterium | reverse complement strand
CGTGGGGCGGATCGTCAGACGGGCAGGCTGTTCAGCTACGCGAGCCCGGAGAGCCTGGTGCCAATGGACCACCCGCTGCGGCTGATCCGGCCGCTGGTGAACGCGGCACTGGATCGGCTGTCGGGGCGGTTTGAGCGGATGTATGCGGCGACGGGGCGAGCGTCGATCGCGCCGGAGAAGCTGTTGCGGGCGCTGTTGCTGCAAGCGTTCTTCTCGGTGCGCTCGGAGCGGCAGTTGATGGAGCAACTGGCCTACAACATGCTGTTCCGCTGGTTCGTCGGGCTTTCGATGGACGCGCCGGTGTGGGACGTGACGGTGTTCACCAAGAACCGCGACCGGCTGCTGGCGGGCGACATCGCCTGCGGCTTCCTGGCCGCCGTGCTGGCCGATCCGCAGGTTCGGCCATTGCTGTCGGACGAGCATTTCTCGGTGGACGGCACGCTGATCGAGGCCTGGGCGTCGATGAAGAGCTTCCGCCCCAAGGACGGCAGCGGCGAACCGCCGGCGCCGGGGCGCAACGGGGAACGTGACTTCCATGGCGAGAAGCGCAGCAACGAGACGCATGCCTCCACCACCGACCCCGATGCGCGGCTCTATAAGAAGGCACCGGGGCAGGCGGCGAAGCTGTGCCACATGGGGCATGTGGTCATGGAGAACCGGCACGGCCTGGTGGTGGCGACCGAGATGACACAGGCCACCGGCACCGCCGAGCGCGAGGCGGCACAGGCGATGATCGACGTGCTCGATCCTGGGCAGCGCATCACGCTGGGCGCGGACAAGGGCTACGACACGCGGGACTTTGTCGCGGGGATGCGCCGCCGCAACGTCACCCCGCATGTGGCGCAGAACACCAAGGGCCGCCGCTCGGCGATCGACCGCCGCACCACACGCCATCGCGGCTACGCGGTCAGTGTGCGCGTGCGCAAGCGCATCGAGGAGGTGTTCGGCTGGATGAAGACCGTCGGCGGTCTGCGCAAGACACGCCATCGCGGCACCCCACGGGTCGGCTGGATGTTCACGCTCACCGCCGCCGCCTACAACCTCGCGCGGATGCCCCGCCTGCTGGGTGCCGCGGCGTAGCGGCACCCGGACTCTGCCCGCCGTCAGCCTTTTCGCCCCACAGCACCGCAGAAAACAGCAAAATCACCGCCCGATGGCCCGCATGAGCGCCAGCAGTCCCCTCAAACACTCAAAATCCAAGCAATTTTCCGCAGCCTGTTAGTAATTGGTTATAGGATTTTGGCTAAATGGTCTCCGGGAATCCTGAATCGGCTCAGATCGCCTCGTGGGCCTGATCTGGAACCTATCCCGGGGTCAGTTCGCTGGCCCGATGCAACTTGGCGAGGTTAGACGTGTCGCGCCGATCGGTCTTGATCCGCTCCCCAGAACTTGCTCACGCGCTTCCTGTCGGGAGCCCCCTTCAGCTAACGCGACCGCTATTGTGGCCTTGTGTACGTCCAAGCCGACATACGTGCGTGATACTCTTCGCCATGACCCGTCTGAATGATTTCAAGAAACATCCGAGGTGCAGGTGAATATTTTCCTCAGCTATGGACATGACCGGAATGCGGAGCTGGTCCAGCGCATAAAGGCCGACCTGGAAGCGGCGGGCCATAGGGTCTGGATTGATGCAGACAAGATAAAGGGCGGCGATGACTGGCGGCGCAGCATCGTGCAAGGTCTAACCGACAGCGACTGGACCGTTGCAATCCTGTCAAAACACTCCACCCGCGACCCGGGCGTCTGCCTCGACGAACTTGCCATCGCGTTGAACGTCAAAGGGGGAACGATCGCCACTGTTCTGGTGGAGGCGGAGGACGTGGTGGGCGCTCCGGTCACGATCGGACACCTCCAGTGGCTCGACATGCACGATTGGAGTGAGCGGCGAGCGGCCGACCCGGCCGCCTTCGAGACATGGTATGCGGAGAAGCTGAAAGCGCTTCGCGACCTGCTGGAGAGCGATCGCGCGCAGCGCTTCGCGGGGGAGATTGAGGCGCTGCAACGTCGGCTTAAGCCGATCTCGCAGGATGCCGACATCGCGCCCCTGGTGGAAGGCTTTGTTGGCCGGGCGTGGCTGCACGACAAACTGGAAGCATGGCGGACGAAACAATTGGCCTCGCGCCTATTCTGGCTGACTGGCGCGCCTGGCAGTGGTAAGAGCGCCTTTGCGGCCCACACGGCGCATTTCGGCCGGTCCAACGTGATCGGACTGAATCTGTGCCGCTACATTCTGTCTGACCGGAGCGACCCGCGACGGGTGCTGCGCACGCTGGCCTTCCAGGCCGCGACACGGCTGCACGACTACCGGGCTCTGCTACTTGGCCGGCTGAAGGTCGAAGACCCAAAAGAAACGGAGATCGGGAATAAGACGGCCGCCGAGCTGTTCGATTGGCTGCTTGTGCAGCCATTGCGGGCCGGGATCGACGGTGGCCGGCGATCGGACCGGTTCCTCATCGTGATCGACGGGTTGGATGAGACCATCCGGGACGGTCGGAGCGAACTGGCCGAGGTACTAGCTGAGGGGGCGTCGCGGCTTCCCGAATGGGTCGGACTGCTGGTGACCAGCCGCCAGGACCCGGCGGTAGTACAGCCCCTCGCCGGCCTGCCGCAGCAGTGGATTGATGCCGACTCGGCGGAAAACCAAGCGGATTTGCGGCTTTATGTGCAAGGTTGGCGAGGTCAGTCCGTGACGGCGGAGGAGCGCGCGCTGCAGGAGCGCATACTCGCGGCCTGCTCCGGCAGCTTCCAGTATCTGCGCCAGCTCCAGGCTGGCGTGGAGGCTGGGCTGCTGGACCTGAACGCGCAGGAAGGGCTCCCGAAGGGACTGGCTGCGCTATATCTGTCCTGGTTCCAGCGCCAGTTCCCTGATGAGGCGGCATACGAGCAGGACATGGTACCGTTGCTGGAGGTGCTGGTTGCGGCCGAGCACCCGGTGCCGGAGGATGTGCTGACCGGCCTCTTTGGGTGGAGCGTGCGCGAGCAGGCCCGTAGGCTGTGGCAACTTGGTAGCCTGTTTGAGCGCCGGCCTGAGGGCTGGGCGCCGTTTCACAAGAGCTTGCGAGACTGGCTGACGGACGAGACGACCACCCCTGCCGTTTATCTGGTGGATTCTGCCGCGGGCCGGGCGCGGTTGTTCGACTATCTCTGGACCCAGTTCCGCGACGCGGCCGTCAGAGGCGAAGTGGGCACCGTAGACAGCTTTGCTCTGATCGAACTGCCGCGGCTCATCGCGGGACAGCAGGAACGGGCGCTGGCAGCGAGCATGGCCGGGGCGGACTGGGCTGTGGTGTGGCAATGCGCCGATGCAGTGGCGACCGACTGCCAGGCCCGCTACGAGTGGGACAGGATGCTGGCCTGGTCGCAGGCGGGCGTACGGATCGCTGTCAGCCAGGGTGAGGCAGGGCTGGGACAGCAGGCGTTATCTTGGTTCCGCGTCGCGGTCAGTCATGCCACACGAGGAAACGGCAGGGCCGCCATAGAAGCCTACGAGGCGGCGCGGGACAGTTACGAGCGGCTGCTCCGGCAAGACCCGGGCAACACCGCATGGCAGGGCAATCTGGCCTTGGTGCAAAACAACCTCGGCAATCTGTTCAGCGCCCAGGGCGACGCGACGGCGGCGCGAGCCGCCCACGAGGCGGCGCGGGACAGTTACGAGCGGCTGCTCCGGCAAGACCCGGGCAACACCGCATGGCAGGGCAATCTGGCGGAGGTGCAGGACAACCTCGGCGTCCTGCTCAGCGCCCAGGGCGACGCGCCGGCGGCGCGCGCCGCCCACGAGGCGGCGCGGGACAGTT
>JAJZDL010000017.1 GCA_021851465.1 Acidobacteriota bacterium | reverse complement strand
GGTGCTGATGGTGATCGGGCTCGCATTCCTGCTGCACTCCGTACGCAGGCGGGCGGCGGCGTGGATGGTGTTGGGCGGGTTCTTCTTTGGCATGGCGACGGCGGTGAAACCCACCATTGCGCCGCTTGGATTGCTGCTTCTACTGATGGCCGCTCTTGAACTGCGGAAGAGAGGCGTGCGGGCGGTGCCTTTTGTGGTCTACGGTGTAGTTGGCGCGGGGGCGCCCACGGTTCTATTTGTGGAATTTCTGTTGCACTATCGCGCGCTGGGTGCGTTTTTCGCAATGAACCGCGAGGTCACGAGCTACTACGCGCATCTGTACCGTGTGGGTTTCGCAAGCCTGCTGCGCGAGTGCCTGCCCAGGCCGATGCGGCTGCTGGTGCCGTTCGGGCTGGCTGCGGTTGCGATGAATCCCGACCGCCGGAACTGGGAGCGCTGGGCGCTGGCGCTGGGAGTGACGTTCGGCGCCTTCAGCTACTTTGTGCAGGGAAAGGGATACTACTACCAGCGTTACCCGCTGATCGCCATGACGCTGTTGTGGTTTGCCATCGAGTTGAGCATCGCGGCGCGGCGAAGAGGCTTTGCGCGGGCGATTGGAGTCGCTGGCCTGGCGGTCGGCATCTTCGGGCTGACGCCGCTGTTTGCGGCGCGCGCGCGGACGGTCTTCTACTCCAACATTTTTACCGAGACGCTGGAGGCCGACCTGCGGCAGATTGGCGTCGCCGGGCTACAGCACAACGTGCAGTGCCTGGACATGGTGGATGGATGCATGAACGCGCTGTACCACCTGAAGATCGTGCAGCAGACGGGAATGACGGGCGACAACCTGCTGTTTGCGCCGGATGCATCGTACGCCGTGGTGCGGCAGGCGCGACGGGAGTTCTGGGACGGGCTGGTTGCGCGGCCGCCGGATGTGTTTGTGATCAGCGACGAGCAGTTCATGGATGCGGCGTCGTTCGACAAGCTGGAGCGATGGCCGCAGTTTGCGCAGTACCTCGCGGAGCACTACGACCTGTACTGCGCGCGTAGCTTTCCCATCGCCGTGGCATACAGGATTTATGTACGCAAGGGGGAGCTTCGCGGATAGGCCTGGGCTGTAGGGGTTGGCAGAAGCGATTGCTGCCGGGGTGTTGTAAAGACGCCATGCCTGGTTGAACTGCATCGAATTGAAACAGGAAGGGAAGGTATGCGAGATCGTATGGCACAAATACCGATTGCCGGGATATTGATGGCGGCAAGCGTGGTATTTGGGCAGAGAGCCAGTGCTCGTCAGGCAACTCCCGCGGCACAGACGGGCAGCGCGACTGTCGCCGAGGCGTTGGGGAAACTCGGCCTGAAGATGGAGAAGACCAGGGCCAACGTGGAGGATCTGGTGGTGGAGCGCGTGGAGAAGATGCTGACGGAGAATTGAGGGTGAGGGTGCGTGTTGGCTGACTACGGCCGCGGTCCGTTCAGCTTGCTGTGGCGGATGCTGTAGCCGAAATAGATGGCCATGCCGACGGCGAGCCAGAGTACGAGGCGGAGCCAGGTGGCGGCGGGCAGGCCGAGCATCATGGCGAGCGAGATGAGGATTCCGAGGATTGGCGTGGCCGGCGAGAGGGGCGCGCGGAATGGGCGGGGCAGGTCTGGACGGCGCGCGCGCAGGACCAAGACGCCAGCGCAGACGATGATGAAGGCGAGCAGGGTGCCGATGCTGGTCATCTCGCCGAGCTTGTCCAGGGGGATTGTCGATGCGAAGACGGCGACTACCGCGCCGACCGTGATGGACGAGATCCACGGCGTGCGGAAGCGAGGATGGACCCGGCTGAATGTTCTGGGCAGAAGGCCGTCCTTCGACATGGAGAAGAAGACGCGGCTCTGGCCGAGGAGCATGACGATCATGGTGCTGGTGAGGCCGCCGAGCGCGCCGAGTTTGACGAGGAGGCTGCCCCACTTGAAGCCGGTGGCGTCGATGCCGACGGCGAGCGAATCGGGCACGTTGAGGTAGCGATAGTTGACCAGCGCGGTGAGCACCAGCGCGACCAGGATATAGAGCACGGTGCAGATGAGGAGCGAGCCGAGGATGCCGATGGGCATGTCGCGTTTGGGTGTCTTCGCCTCCTGCGCGGCGGTGGAGACGGCATCGAAGCCGATGTAGGCGAAGAAGATCACGCCCGCGCCGCGCAGCACGCCGGACCATCCGAACGACCCGAAGCTGCCGGTGTTGGCGGGCAGAAAGGGATGCAGGTTGATGCGCGGCATCTCGGGATGATGCAGCAGTGTGTATCCGCCGATGGCGAGAAAGATCGCAAGGACAACGAGCTTTACCACGACGATGATGCTGTTGAAGAAGGCCGACTCTCGTATGCCGATGACAAGGACCGTGGTGACGAGCAGGATGCCGAGGAAGGCGACGAGGTTGAAGACTCCGTGGCGCTGCGGGAGTGTGGCGGGATCGATGCCGAGCTGGGCGAGCTTTTTTGCGACGCGCCCGAGGAACTCCCAGTGGCCGTTGAAGAGGACGAAGGTAGAGCCGGGCGTGCCGGCCAGTTCGGGCGGCAGGCGCAGGCCGAAGTCCTGGCCGAGCGAGAGGACGTAGCCGCTCCAGCCGGAGCAGACGGTGGCCGCGCCGAAGGCGTATTCGAGGACGAGGTCCCAGCCGATGATCCAGGCGAAGATCTCGCCGAGCGTGGCGTAGCCGTAGGTGTAGGCCGAGCCCGCGACGGGAATCATGGCGGCAAACTCGGCGTAGCAGAGGCCCGCGAAGACGCACCCAATGGCGGCGAGGATAAAGGAGTAGACGACCGCAGGGCCAGCGTAGCGCGCAGCCGCAGGGCCGGTGAGGACGAAGATGCCGGTGCCGACGATTGCGCCGACCCCAAGCGCGACGAGGCTGCCCGCGCCGAGCGTGCGGTGCAGCGTGTGGTTGCCGGTCTCGGTGGCCTCGCCCAGGATGGACTCCAACGGCTTGGTCCTCAGCAGCATCGACATCTGCGGTACTGTCTCCTGTTTGTTGATGAGTTGTGGAGTCACGATGCATCTCCCGTTGCCGCTGCTGCGCCGAGGCGCTTCCACAGCAGGTAGACCGGGACGCCGAGCAATACGATAACCAGTCCGGGCCAAGTGTACTGGGGCTTATATCGCAAGAGTACAACACAGATCCATGCGGCCATCGCAATATAGAGCGCGGGCAGCACGGGGTAGCCGTAGGCGCGGTAGGGGCGCGGCGCATCGGGCTGCGTGCGGCGGAGGACGAAGAGGCCGGCGATGGTGAGGATGTAGAAGAGCAGCACGGCGAAGATGACGTAATCGAGCAGTTGGCCGTAGCTTCCCGAGAGGCAGAGCAGGCAGGTCCAGGCACACTGCACCCAGAGCGAGTTGACCGGAACTCCGCCCGCGGAAAGACGGGAAGCCCCGCTGAGCTTGGCGACGGAGTGGAAGAAGAGGCCGTCGCGGGCCATGGCGTAGTAGACGCGCGCGCCGGCGAGAAGCATTCCGTTGACGCAGCCGAAGGTGGAGACGAGAATGGCGGCGGCCATCAGCTTTGCGCCGATGCTGCCGAAGGCCGATTCCATTACGGCCGTGGCGACGCGGTCCTGCGCGGCGAACTGAATGCCGCGACCGGCGATGGTGGCTGCGCTGGGCGAGCCGGCCATCGGGAGCACGCTGAGGTAGACGAAGTTGCAGAGGATATAGAGCAGCAGGACGGTGCCCGTGCCGAGCGCGAGCGAGAGCGGAAGATTGCGCCGCGGGTTCTCGATCTCTCCCGCAGTGAAGGTGACGTTGTTCCACGCATCGGCGCTGAAGAGGGAACCGACCTGCACGACCGCGACCACGCTAAGGAGGCCGACGAATGCGGTCGGGCCGCCGACTCCGACCTGCACGGCGTGCTGCGTGTGCCAGCCTGCGCCCAGCCAGAAGTTGTGCCAGTTGGCCCCGAAGTTTGCGGCGATGGCTGCGGAGTTTTTTGCGACGAGGCCGACGAGGACAAGGGCGGCGAGCGCGAGGACTTTTGCAGAGGTGAAGATGTTTTGCACGGTCGCGCCCAGCTTTACGCCGAAGGTGTTGAGCAGCGTGAGCAGGATGATGATGACGATCGCCGCCAGGTTCGCGGTGTTCAGGCCGATGTTGCCGGTGCCGATGTGCCAGAGCCAGTGGCTGGCGCCGACCGAGGGGAAGAAGACGCCGAGGAACTTTCCGAAGGCGACGCCGACCGCGGCGACGGTGCCAGTCTGGATGACGAGGAAGAGCGTCCATCCGTAGAGAAAGCCGCAGAGCGGGCCGAGCGCCTCGCGCAGATAGACGTACTGGCCGCCCGCGCGGGGCATCATGGCGGCCAGTTCGCCGTAGCTGAGCGCGCCGATGATGGTCATGACGGCAGTGACGAGCCAGGCCGCGACGAGCAGCGCGGGCGAGCCGACGGTGCGGGACATGTCGGCGGAGACGATGAAGATGCCGGAGCCGATCATGGATCCCATGACGATGGCGGTGGCGGAGAAGAGGCCCATGCCGCGGACAAAGCGCGGGGAGACGGGGGCCTGTTTCTGAGGAATTGGGGATGAAGTCACGTTCCCTCAGTTCTACCTCAGGCGGGCGAGAAAGTCCCGTGCTACCTGCTCGGTGCTCACGCCAGCGGAGAAGAGGGAAGAGATCACGGCGACGGAGTCCGCTCCGGCGTCGATAACACTGCGGGCGTTGGCAAGGGTAATTCCACCGATGGCGACCAAGGGCTTGGCGGTGAGCGTGCGGGCGCGGCGGACACCTTCGAGGCCGACGACGGGCGATGCGTCGGGCTTGGTTCCGGTGGCAAAGACGGGGCCGATGGCAATGGAGTCTGCGCAGGACTCGTCGGCGATGCGCACCTGCTCGTCGCTGTGGGTTGAGACGCCGACGATTGCGTTGGGGCCGACGACGCGGCGGGCGTCCGCGGGAGAGAGATCGCCCTGGCCGACGTGGACTCCGTCGAAGCTGGCGAGGATCGCGAGGTCTGCGCGGTCGTTCATAATCAGACGGCACCAGCTGCCAGCCATCGCCTCGCGCAGGATTGCGGCGGCGCAAAGGATCTCCTGAGGCGAGCCGTGTTTATCGCGGTACTGCAGCAGAGTGATGCCAGCGATGCGGAGTTCGCGGGCGAAGGCGGCGAGCGAGACGTTGCGCACGGCGAGGAGTTCGGCGTCGATGATGGGGTATAAACGATCGATGGCCATCGAAAGATAGGTCGGGCCTTCAGCCCTCGGCTGCTTGGTTCTGCGCTGAACCTGGGGCTTCGCCCCAGGCTAGTATAGAGTGCGCCTTTGGCGCTTGGTTGAGTGAATTAAGTGACGACGAAATGCGTGGATTCTTCGCTGCACTCAGAATGACGGCTCAAAGGAGCAATCTGCGTTACGCTTCGTCCTTTGCCTTTTGCGCCTGGCGGTCGAAGAAGCGTTCCATGAACTTTGTGTCGATACCGCCGGAGCGGAACTCGTCGTCGGCGAAGATCTTTTCGTGCAGGGGGATTGTTGTGTGGATGCCCTGCACCACAAACTGCGATAGCGCGCGCTGCATCTTGTTCATGGCCTCTTCGCGGTTGCTTGCGTGGCAGATGAGCTTGGCGATGAGGGAGTCGTAGTAGGGCGGGACGACGCCCTCGGCGTACTGGGCGGTATCGACGCGGATGCCGTTGCCTCCGGGCAGGTTGAAGGCGGTGATGGTGCCCGCGCTGGGGGTGAACTTTTCGGGGTGCTCGGCGTTGATGCGGCACTCGATGGCGTGGCCGGAGATGGCAACTGGGCCGGTGACGATCTCGGCGAGGCGTTCGCCGGCGGCGATACGTATCTGCGCCTTGACGAGGTCGATGCCGGTGACCATCTCGGTGACGCAGTGCTCGACCTGGATGCGGGTGTTCATCTCGATGAAGTAGATCTTTCCATCCTCGTCCATGAGGAACTCGATGGTCCCCGCGTTCCAGTAGCCGACGTCGCGCAGGCACCGCTCGATGGTCCTGCCGAGTTCGGCGCGCAGCTTGGGCGTGACCATGAGGCTGGGGGCCTCTTCGATGAGCTTCTGGTGGCGGCGCTGGATGGAGCACTCGCGCTCGCCGAGGCTGATGACGTTGCCGTGCTCGTCGGCGAGGACCTGGAACTCGATGTGGCGGGGGCGCTCGATGAACTTCTCCATGTAGAGGTCGCCGTTGCCGAAGGCCCCCGCGGCCTCGTTGGATGCCTGCTGGAAGAGCGCGGGAAGATCCTCGGCGCTGCGGCAGATGCGCATTCCGCGCCCGCCGCCGCCTGCGACGGCCTTGAGGATCACCGGGTAGCCGATGCCGCGCGCGCAATCGAGCGCGGCGGCCTCGCTCTCCAGAATGCCGTCGGAGCCGGGGAGGATGGGGACTTTTGCCTTCTTCATGGTCTGGCGCGCGGTGGATTTTTCACCCATCATGCGCGTGACCTCGGGCGGCGGGCCGATGAACTTGATGTTGGAGGCGCGGCAGACCTCGGCGAAGTTGGCGTTCTCGCTGAGCAGGCCGTAGCCGGGATGGATGGCATCGACGTCTGCGATCTCGGCGGCGGAGATGACGGCGGGGACGTTGAGGTAGCTCTCGGCGGAGCGCGGCGGGCCGATGCAGATGGCCTCGTCGGCGAACTTCACATGCAGGCTGTGGCGATCGGCCTGGCTGTAGACGGCGACGGTGCGGATGCCCATCTCCTTGCAGGCGCTGATGACACGCAGTGCGATCTCCCCACGATTTGCGATTAGAACTTTACGAAACATGAGTCGCCTTTGTACGGCCTACAATTTATCAATCATTTTCATCGACTCGAGCAGGAAGACCCGCTTGGACGAAATGCGGGGATTCTTCGCTGCGCTCAGAACGACAATTCACATGTTCAGTAATGACAATGCAGATGCTCAGAATGACAATTCAAATGCAGTGTTGCGCAGATTATGGCGCCGCGCACCGGGTGTATCAGTATTCCATCGATTGCGATCGACTATCTCCGATCGGCGCTTGCCCGCGCCGACCGTTGTTGTGCCACCTTGTTCAGCGTGGGCGGATGGCAAAGAGGGGCTGGCCGAACTCGACTGGCTGGCCCGTGGCTGCGATGCGTTTGACGACCTCCCCGGCGACGTCGGACTCGATCTCGTTCATGAGCTTCATGGCCTCGACGATGCAGAGCACCTGGCCGACCTCGACGCGATCGCCGACCTGGACGAAGGCGGGCGCACCGGGCGAGGGCGAATCGTAGAACGTGCCGACGATGGGCGATTTGACCTCGTGCAGCGCCTCGCCCTGCGCGGCATCCGCCGTGACGGCGCTCGGTTGCGGGGCCGCCGTCGCGGAGGGGCCTGAAACGCCGCCGCCAGCGTGTGCCAAGAGCGTCGCCAACTGTTCCGGGCCGATCCCTGGGGCACTTGACCCGGCGGCGCCGGCGAACTTGATGCGCACCTTCAATCCGGCGCGCTCCATGTCGAACTCGGCGATTCCGTTGGCCTTGAGAAAGTCGACCAGGTCGCGCAACTCCTCCAACTTGTTGTCGTTCATTGTTCCTCTTCCTCGCGCGGCAATTCGCGCATTGCAACTGGCAACTTAGAAGCGACCGGCCAGTCGCCGTTTCTACAATTCGATCCAGGCCTTGGGGCTGGAAGTAAGGATATCGCAGCCTGTGCGGGTTACCAGGACCGTATCCTCGATGCGCACGCCGAAGCTGCCCGGCATGTACACACCGGGTTCAATTGTAACGATCATTCCTGTTTCGAGCCTCTCCATTCTTTTGGCTGCGAGCCTTGGGTCCTCATGGATTTCGAGCCCGACGCCGTGGCCGGTGGAGTGGGTGAACCATTGGTCGAGGCCCGCGCGGCGGAGGACGGAACGCGCGGCCTCGTCCACATTGCCGACGATAGCGCCGGCGCGGACTGCGGCAATGCCCGCCTGCTGCGCATCGAGCACGGCGTCGTAGGCGACGCGCTCTTGCGCGGTGGCGCGGCCCATGTGTACGGTGCGCGTCATGTCGGAGCAGTAGCCGTCGAGGAGGACGCCGAAGTCCAGGGTGACGAATCCACGGCGGGGCAAGCGTGCGGAGGTTGCGCGGCCATGGGGCAGCGCGCTGCGCGGTCCGCTGGCGACGATGGTGTCGAAGGACATGCCATCGGCCCCGGCGAGGCGCGCGGTGTGCTCCAACTGCGCCGCGACGGCGGACTCCGGCATCCCGGGTTGCATGAAGGCGAGGATGCGCTCGAAGAGGCGGCATCCCAGGGCAGCCGCAGCGCGCATTTTGGCGATCTCGTCGGCGTCCTTTATCTGCCGCAGGCGTGCGACGAGCGGACCGAGGGCGACGAAGAGCGAGCGACGCCGCTTTGCCGGGAGGGCCTTGCGCATGGCGTCCAGGGCGGCGACGGTGGTCTGTTCGGCATCGAAGCCGCAGCGGCGCACTCGCTGGGAGGCGATCCACTCGCAGGCCTCCGCGAGGGGCGATTTCGTCGCGATGACCACTCGCGTGCCGACGGCTTCAGCCTGGGCCTGGGCGATGTATCGGCCATCGGTAAAGAGCACCGCGCGAGCGGTTGGGCGCGAGGCCTTGAGCGAGGAGGAGGGAAGCACGAGGACGGCACTCGATCCGGTAAATCCGCAGAGCCAGCGCACATCGGGCAGGTGGGCCACAAGGAGCGCATCCACCCCCGCGGCCCGCGCCGCCGCCGCCGCTCTCTTCTTGCGTAGATTGAAGCTCATTGGATCAATTCTACCCAACAGGCCGCGTGGGGCAACACGGCATGGTTTTTACGAATCCAAGGAAGAGCAAGCCCACGAACGCAGAAGACTGGTTTCATGAACAGACGGCGGGCATTCTTCACTGCGTTCAACACCGAAAATCGATTTTCTACAGAGCATCTGGAAGAGCGATGCAAGAGTTTGCGCACAGGGAAGCGGTGCGAAACCGGGTATCATAAACCATGGGCGTAAATGTAGCCGATGCTCCGTCGGCGGAACAAAAGATCCAGTTGACGCGGCGCGGTTTTCTGCAAGGGGTGGCGCTGGGCGGGGCGGGGTTGGCCCTCTACTCCGGCGAGGTGGCGCGGCACGAGATCGACGTCGTGTCGCAGGAGATTGCCGTGCGCAATCTTCCAGATGCGTTCCAGAGCTACCGCATTGCGCAGATCTCCGACATCCACTTCGACGAGTACACCGAGCCCTGGTTTGTGCGCCGCGTGGTCGACCAGGTGAACCTGCTCGCGCCCGACCTGGTCGTCCTGACAGGGGACTATATCAGCGTTGGCCCGATGGGGCACGACTTCGCCTACCGCGCCATCTTTCGCTGCGCCGAGGCGTTGCGCGAGCTGGCCTGCCCGCTGCGCTACGCCGTGATGGGCAACCACGACTCGATCCTGGGCGCACCCAACATTCGGGAGGCGCTGGCCACTGCGGCCATTCCTCTGCTGGTCAACGAGCATGTACCCATTGAACGCGGGAGCGAGCGCCTGTGGCTGGCCGGCGTGGCCGACCCATACAGCAATCTGCCCAACCTGAACCGCGCTGTTCCGGTGAATCCCGATGGGCCCGTTCTGCTGCTCTGCCACACTCCGGACTACGCCGATGCCGTGCTGGCGCATCCGCGCGGGCCGCTGGTGGACCTGATGCTCTCCGGGCACACGCATGGCGGGCAGGTGCGGCTGCCTCTGTTGGGCGCGTTGAGCCTTCCGCCGATGGGGAGAAAGTATGTCGAAGGACACTTTCGCCTAGGGCCCATGCAGCTCTATGTCAACCGCGGTCTCGGGACGGTCGGGCTGCCATTCCGCCTGAACTGCCCGCCGGAGATCACGCTGCTTACATTGAGAAAGAGCGTGTAGCGGGCGGTGGATCGAGGGGCGTGAAGGGAAGGCGCGCGGGGCGGCACGAGGGAAGAGGATCGCTTGCTTGTGCGGACGCTACTTTTTGCTATTGGCCACGCTTCGTCTTACCGGGCGCGACCGACGGGTTTCTTCTCGCGCGGCAGGACGGAGACGTTGGAGGCGGCTTTGGGGTCGCTCATGCGAACCATCCAGGCGTCGAGGAGGCTGCGCTTGAAGCGCCAGCGGTTGCCGAGTTTGAAGGCTGGGATGAAGCCCTCGGAGGCGTAGCGGTAGAGGGTGTCTCCGCTGATGCCCAAATAGTCGGATGCCTGCCGGATATCCATCACCTCGCGCAACATCTGCTGGACTGCACCCGCCATGGAAGAACGCTCCTAAAACCCGAAGATGCCGGACAAACCTCTGCGAGACCCGGTATTTCCTGTTGTATTCCCAAACGAACGGCGAGGCAACAGGATTCCAAGACTTCAACTGGGGAGCGATGTGTTTGCTACTAACCGATTGATAAACAAGGACGACAATAGGAGTTTAAACGGTGCGCCTCACGGCAGAATAATGTGGGCGCGGCCTGCAAGCTGGATCGATCCGGCCTGGGCCGCGCCGTTGTGGATTAGGGTGTCGGCTGTAGACCGCGGACGACTGCGAAGAGGTCTTCGCCTACTGTGCGCGTGTTGGCGATTGCGTCTGCGATTGCGATGTCGCAGATTTTAGTTCCCTTGAGGACCGCCATGCGCCCGAACTTGCCTTCATGCACCATGTCGATGGCCGCGATGCCGTAACGTGTTGCGAGCATCCGATCATAGGCGGTGGGGGTCCCTCCGCGCTGGGTGTGGCCGAGGTTGACGCTGCGGGTCTCGTATCCGGTTCGCTTCTCGATCTCCTCGGCGAGGGCCTGGCCGATGCCGCTGAGGCGGGCGTGGCCGAAGGAGTCCAGCTTGTCGCCGACGGTGATCTGTCCCTCGACATCGGGCAGCTTCGCGCCCTCCGCGACGACGACGATTCCGAAGCGTTTGCCGCACTCCCAGCGGGCGCGGAGGAGGCGCACGACATCGTCCATGTCGATGGGCTTCTCGGGCGTGAGGATGACGTCCGCGCCGCCAGCGATGCCGGCGGTGACGGCGATCCAACCGGCGTCGCGGCCCATGACCTCGACGACCTGCACGCGGCTGTGCGCCTCGGTAGTGGAGTGCAGGCGGTCAACCGCCTCGGTGGCGATCATGACGGCGGTGTCGAACCCGAAGCAGGCGTCCGTGCCGCTGAGGTCGTTGTCGATGGTCTTGGGGACGCTGACGACGTTGACGCCGCGCGCGGCCAACTCGACGGAGATGGACTGGGTATCGTCGCCGCCCATGGCGATGAGCGCGTCGAGCTTCTCATCCTGGATGACCTTGAGGCACTTTTCGAAGCCGCCGGGGATCTTTTTCACGTTGGTGCGCGAGGACCGCAGGATGGTTCCTCCGCGATGGAGCATTCCGCTCATGGTCTTCATGCTGAGGGGCATGGTTCGGTCGTCCAACACACCGCGCCAACCCTCCATCAAGACGCTGAACTCATCTCCGTAGTGCAGCACTCCCTTGTGGACTACGGCACGGATCACAGCGTTCAGGCCAGGGCAATCCCCGCCCCCCGTCAACATCCCAATGCGCATCGCAAAGACCTCTCAAGCGAATTTTTCAATCAAGTCCATGATACGGCAAGCGCGATCCGGGGCCGGTGTCCTCAGTCACACTGGGCGGCGGCACTCGACATGCCTTGCATGGACGCATCGCTGGAAGGCAGGCAACAATCCGCAGAGAAGGACCGTTCCCGCAGATGTTCCGAGTGCAAGTTATGGCCGCAAAGGCAGGCTGAACGGCGAAAAGTGCCGCAAGCGCGAGAGCAACGGATTGGAGAACCCTCGTTATCTCCGATATGAAGGATGGCTCTCTGTCCGCAGGCGGACTGTGATTGGCGTCACTGACCCGTGTGTGCAGGCGGCGTGTACTGGCAGTACGCGAGCTGACTTTGCAGCTTGCTCTCAAGAGGGAGCAACGAAGATGGAAACGACAGGCATGTGCCGGGCAATCCAGCAACGGAACGTATGGCGAAGCGCGATGGCGGTCGTTCTCTCTATCGCCCTGGCGGGAATGTTGACGGCGTGCGGCAGTGGCGGCAGTGCCGCGGCCAATACGAGCACCAGCTCTGCGGCCAAGACCGCGGTGCAGGTAAACATGGGCGACACACCCGCGGACTGGATGCTCGCCTTCTCGATGAACATCACTTCGATGACGCTGAATGGAAGCAATGGAAGCGTGAGCGCCGTATCCAGCGCGACACCGATGGAGATGATGCACCTGATGGGCACGATGCAGCCGTTGGCGATGGTTTCCATGCCGCAAGGCACATACACCAGTGCAACGATCACGCTTGGCTCGGCGACGGTGATGTATATGAACCCGACGACGAAGACCGCGGTGCAGACGACGATCTCCGGCCCGATCAGCGCAACGGTGAACTTTTCCACGCCAATTGTGGTTGGGACGACGCCGATGGCGATGGGCTTCGATCTGGATCTGGCCAGTTCGGTCACTGCGGATGCCAACAACAACCTGAGCATGGCTCCGGTCTTCCACGTTACATCGGGGATGCAGGGTTCGGGCAGCCCGCTCGACCCGGCAGACGGCGGAATTCAGCAGATGATGGGAACGGTGTCGAGCATTTCTGGAAGCTCGTTCACCATGAGTTCGGTGCAGTCCGCGCAGGCATTCACCTTTGCGACCAACTCCGCGACCAAGTTCGGCAATATGAGCGGTATGGGCATGATGGCGTCTGGGATGCTGGTGACCGTGGACGCGACGATGCAGCCCGACGGATCGCTAATGGCTACGCAGGTGCAATCTATGATGGGTGCCGGAGGTGTGATGGGCGAAGGGCCGATCACCGCTGTGAGCGGCTCCCCGGCCACGCAATTGACGATGGTGATGCAGAACGGGGTTGGGACGGGAATGATGTCGTCCAGTTTCGCGGCTGGAGCGACGATCAACATGAATGGGAGCACTACCTATGCGATCGACGAGGATGGCGTGGACATGACAGGACTGCCGTTTACGCCAGTCTTCGATGCCAACCACATCTACGCGGGGCAGAGTGTGATGCCGATCAGCTCCAGCGGCATGTCGTCCGGTGGCATGGGCGGCGGAATGATGGGCGGCAGCCCGATGGCAGGAACCATTGCGGCGTCGGAGGTTGAGTTGCAGCCGCAGGGATTGAGCGGCACGGTTGCGAGTGCGATCAATGGCGGTGTGAGCGGCAGCTTTGCCATGACTTTACCCTCCGCATCGGCCTTCAGCACATTGACTGGCGCAACTACTGTGACCGTCTATCAGCAGACCGATACGGCGGTCGTGGGATCGCCGATTGCAGGCGGATCGACGGTGCATGTCTTTGGGCTGCTCTTCATGGATTCGGGCCAGTGGAAGATGGTGGCAGCGAGAATAGGGGCCGAGTAATCGGCCTATAGAAAGCTCGCGGCAATGCCATCCTTCGACTTCGCTGTGGACAGGCACGGACGCCGTATCGTCCCAGTTATATAGGGATAAGTGCGGCGATCGAGGCTTCGCCGGAACGAGGCAGCAGATGCGCGCCGGAGGCGGATGGATCTGTATGGGGTTGGGTTGGATGGTGAGAGCGCTGGGGCTCGAACCCAGGACCAACGCCTTAAAAGGGCGATGCTCTACCAACTGAGCTACGCTCTCGAACCACACTCCAACGGTAGCACATTGGGCGGGTGCCGCGGCGATGGCGCGGGACTGCATAACAGGGGCTTGCTTGGCCCATCGGGTGAATGACGGAGTGGATGAAATGCCTGCGCGACCTGTCTCTCACAGATAGAGAGAAGAAGCGGCGCCACGCGCAGGGCAGGGGCGGGGTGGCGAACGCATGGATGCGTGAGGCAAAGCGGCCTGCGGCGTGACACTTAAGTCGCACCGAGGAGTTATTGACTTGGCCGGAGGGCAAACGTAGGCTTGGAATGAGCCTGGAGATCGCGCATAAGTGCAATTGATGGAAGCAACTATGCCGAGGTGCATCGGTGTCGATTGCGATGCTTTAGGGAAGCGCAGAACGAATCTCTGGAATTATTTTGAGACAAGCGGCGACTGAGATTCCAACCCAACGCAGGGCCAGAACGACGCATCTGTGAAGGCCACCCGATTGCGTCGGAGCGTTCTTAGCGCATTGAGTTAGTGGTACGGATCATGGCGCTGCCAGCAAAATACGGGAGTTCTTCAGAAGAAGAATTCGGCGCGGGTTCCCTGGACGGCCCGATACGGAGTGGCGATGGAAGCAAGCGGTAGAAGCGTAGGCGAGGATGAGGCGGCAGCATCCGAGGCGCCGGAGGATGTGGCCGCACTGTCTCGGTGGGCCAAGCTGGTGGGGATGAAGTACAGGGAGTTTTCAGCCTCGCGGCGGAGGTCTCGCACGCAGAGCCGGGCTGCTGTATCGCTGGAGCAGGGAGCGATAGAGCAGGCTCTGGAACGTGCCCTGTCGCCGGTGGCGCGGCGCTCTTGCGCGGCGACAGAGAGCACTGAGATTGCTGCAATAGCGGATGCCGGAGCGGCGACAGAGGGCGCGGCGGAACCCGAAGTCGCCGATGCCGGAGCGGCAGCGGCGGGAGTGGAGATCGCAGGCTCGGAGGGTGTGGAAGTCGATTGCGGGGCGTCCGAGAGTGAGGCTGTACAGACGATCCCGGCGTGGCTCAACGATTCGCAGATGCCGTCGCAGACGGGGCCGCTTCGGAGGTCGGTTGAGGGCCATCGGGGCGGGGCGGCTGGAGTGGAGATGGCCGCAGGTGAGACTCTGTTGGACATACGGGAACGGTTTGCGGGGCGCTGGTCTGCGCTGAAGGAGGTCGATGAAGACGTCGGGCCGGAGCTGCCTGCGCTACAGCCGGAGCGAGTAGGCGATGGGCGAACGCCGTTGCTGGCGTTGTTTTCGCTGGCTGGCGGCGTGGGCAAGACAAGTCTGGCGGCGGTCTTGGGGCGTATCCTCTCGATGCATGGGGAAGAGGTGCTGCTGATCGACACCACATCGCGCGGGGTGCTGCCGTTTTACTTTGGCGTGCGCGATCTGCGCCCCGGCGAGGTGCGCGCCTGTTTGCAGCGGGAGGGCGGCGGCACAACGGTCTCGCTGACGGTGTGCAGCGCAGCAGGGATGGAGGGCGACGAGAGGCGACAGAAGGTGCTGGCCGATGAGGTCATGCGCCATGTACAGGGAGACCGGCGCGTGGTGCTGGACCTGGATGCAGGGTCGAGTTGGCTGTTGCGATGCTTGACGGAGCTGCAACCGATTGTGCTGGTGCCGGTGACCGGGGAGATGAACTCGGCGCTTAGTTTGCGCGATGTAGAGAGACTATTCAAGGGCATGGCGGAGAGTGGCGAGCGGAGTGCGATGCCGTATTACTTGATAAACCAGTTCGATGCGTCGCTTCCGCTGCATCTGGATGTGCGCGAGGTGCTGCGCCGTCGGCTTGGCGAGCGCCTACTGGAGTTTGCGGTGCGCCGTTCAGCGGCTGTGAGTGAAGCTCTGGCGGCGGGGATGACGGTGGTGGAGTACGCGCCGGACGCGGCGGTCGTGCAGGATTACAACGATGTTGCGTCGTGGTTGCGCCGGGTGACTGCTGCGGTGGCAGAGCGGGACAGCGCGCAATAGGGCGCAGGTGAGGTGCACGGAATGGAATTGTGTCCCCAGTTATCCTCAGACGAGTGAATATGAGGGGCAAAAACGCGGTACAGGATGGAAGCAAAGGCGTTAGTCTTCATGCATGGCCGCTGCTTCGACCTTGGTTCCTGTCGGCCCTGGTCCCTGTTGGAGCCGGGCCGCACACCATACAAAGATGATGAGGAGGGCTCGGGCAATCCGGGTTTGCGCCTCTGCGCTTCTACTTGGCTGTGCGATGCCGGCATCGTTCAGTGTGCGGTTGGAGGCGCAGGGCGCAGCATCGGGAGCGTCGAGTTCACTGCCGGCGATGCAGACAACCCAGGCGGCAGCACAACCTCCGCCGTCGGGCGCGCAGGCTGCATCGTCCTCATCGCAGACGACTTCGCAATCGACACCTGCCGCGGCGCCATCGAAGCAGGCGATGTTGGACAAGGCGTATGGCTTCGAGGCGCGCGGTCGTCTGGACCTTGCGGCGCAGACCTGGCAGCAACTGTTGCAAATGGATCCCAACAACGCGGACGCTCTCGGCGGCCTGGCGCGCGCGGCCAAGGCGGTGGGCAACAGGGCCCTGTCGCAGAGCTACCTGGAGCGGTTGCGGGCGGTGCAGCAAGGGACGGTGGAGGAAAAAGAAGCGCCGGGCAACGGATCGGTTGCGGCCCCGAGCGTGCAGGGAAGCACCCAGTCGAGCGCACAGCAGAAGCAGGTGGAGCAACTGCAGCAGGCGGGCGAGCTGGCCGAGGCAGGGAAGTATGCCGCGGCGATGGCGATCTACCGCGAGGTGATGGGCGACACGCCCCCGCCGGGCGAGTGGTCTCTGGTGTACTACGAGACGGAGGCGGCGACCGAAGACGGCCGGCCGCACGCGATCGCCGGGCTGCGCGCACTGGCGGAGAAGTTTCCGAACGAAGCGCGATACAAGATTGAGCTGGGACGGATTCTGACCTACAACCCGAAGACACGAGAGGAGGGACGGAGGTACCTGGAGCGCTATCCGGGGGACCGGCAGGCGGATGAGGCGCTGCGCCAATCGCTGCTTTGGGACTCGTCGAACCCGGCCTTCACAGGGGAGATTCGTGCCTATCTGGCGACACATACAGACCCTCAGCTTGCGGCTGCATTGCAGGCGACGCAGCCGCAGCCGGAAGCGCCGCAACCCGTAACTGCGATCTCTGCGCAGACTTCTGGAGTAGTGGAGGCTGCGGGAGAAGAGACGCCCGCCCTGTCAACTGGGACTTCAGCGACAACGCAGACCGCGATGCAGGAGCAGAGCACGATCCGCGCGAGGCACCCAGCCTCGATGGCCCCTGCTGCACTGACAGGGCCGGAAGCAGCGGCGTACAAGGCGCTCAACGCCCGGCACATCGACCAGGCGGAGGCGATATTCAAGGGGATACTGGAGCGGCAGCCGAACGATCCGGGAGCGCTGGCGGGCATGGGCTACATCCGCATGGAGCAGGGGAACTTTCTGGGCGCGATCAGCTTTCTCGAAACGGCCATGCAAGGGGATCCCAGCGACCCAGGGCTGGCGGCGGCATTGGATACAGCGCGCTTCTGGTTCCTGATGGGGGAGGGCCAGAGCTCGCTCAGCCAGAACGACCTGATCCAGGCGGAGAAGCAGTACCGCGCCGCCTTGGCGGTGCGTCCGAGCAGCCCGGAGGCGCTGGCAGGGCTGGCCGATACGTTGATGAAGGCGGGGCAGCCGCTTGCGGCGGGCCCGCTGTACGAGCACGCGGTGGAGAACAGCCCTACATCCGTCGCGGGCTGGCGGGGACTCTTGCTGGCGGAGGCTGCGGCAGGCAACTCGTCCCAGGCGCTGGCCACGGACAGGCGCATTCCTGCTGCGATCCACGCGCAGTTGATGCGCGATCCTGCATACCTGCACGCGCTGGCCACAAGCTACTCCGCGGCGGGCCGCGATCCCGAGGCACAGAGGACGCTGGAGGCCGCGTTGCAGCTTCCGCCGGCGGCGGAGGCGAAGAGCGAGAGGGCCGAGATGCAGACGCAGTTGGCGGGGATTCTGCTGTCGAGCAACCACCTGGAGCAGGCCGCGGCGCTCTACTCCCAGGCGCTGGCGCAGGACCATGGGAACACCGCGGCGTGGCGGGGACTGGTGAGCGTGCAGCATGCTCTGGGGCATGACCCGGAGGCGCTTGCGACGGTCGAGGGGATGCCTCCGGCGAGCTATTCGGCGGCGATGCGCGACCCCGGCTTTGAGGCCACGGTGGCCTCGGTCTACCAGACGGAGGGGAAGCTGGATGTGGCGCAGGACCTGCTGGAGAAGGCGTCGGCGGAGCTGACGGGCGCGGGACAGAAGACCCCGGTGGGGATCGCGGTGCAGCTTGCGGGCATCTACTCCGAGCGTGGCAACTACAAGCTGGCGATCCCGCTCTATCAGCGGGTGCTGACCGACGATCCAAGCCGGACGGATGCGTGGGCGGAGCTGCTGTTTGCGCTTCATGCGGCTGGGCAGGACAAGGAGGCGGTGGCAGAGGCGCAGAAGATTCCCGCAGCGACGCGTGCCCAACTGGAGAACGATGTCAACTATCTACAGACCATGGAGTCGGTGTACCAGGCGTTGGGCCAATCGCAGCAGGCGCTGCTCCTGCTCAACCGGGTGCAGCAGGTGTATGCGGCGCAGCACTCGGCACCGCCCGCAGACATCGACATCCAGAATGCGTGGCTACTGTACAACAGCCAGAACGATACAGGGCTCTATCGCCAGTTGATGGATCTGGGGGGACGGCCCGACCTGAGCGAGGAGCAGAGCCGGACGGTGCAGGCGATCTGGACGAACTGGGCGGTGCGGCGGGCCAACCAGACCGCAGCGGCGGGGAACTCGCGGCGCGCGCTGGCCATACTGAATGCCGCCGCGCGTGCCTTCCCGGACAATCCGGCGGTTCTCAGGACGCTGGCCAACGGGTATACGCAGGCTGGAGAGCCGGGGAAGGCAGTGCTTATTTATAAGGAACAGAACCTGGCCTCGGCGAGCGTCGAGGAGTACCAGGCGGCGGTAAGCGCGGCGCTGGCCGCGGACGACATCAAGGACGCCGGAAACTGGTTGCGCTTTGCCCTGACCGCATTCCCGAAGGACCCGCGGGTTCTGCTGCTGGATGCGCGATATGAGCAGGCGCGGGGCAATACCGCGCGGGCCATCGAGGAGTACCGCGCATCGCTGAAGGCCATGCCTCCGGCAGATCCCGGAGCGGAGCTGGCGGCGGCGCTGCGACTGCCTGGACCATCCGTGCCATCGCGTCTGCCCAATGCGGAAGAGGAGCAGGACCTCTCCATTCTGCTTGCTCCGCGAACCGACTCTCCGGCGCCGACCGGGAGCGCGTATGGCGCACAGGGACAGCCGTATCTTCCGAGCTATGGCAGCACCGATGCATATCCGTCCGGCCAGTCCTCATACGGCCAGCCATATAGCGGAACAGGCAGCGGAGCGTCGGGCGTAGTGCCGCCCTATATGACAAACCCTGGCACGACGAATCCGGGAGCACAGCCTGCGAGCGGTGGCAAGGGCGGGCCGCAGGGGAACTCGCCGCAGTCCAGCTTGGATAGGGGGGCGTTCAAGCGGCCCGGCCAATCAGAGGTCGAGGTGCGGGTGGGCAGTGCCGTCGCGCGCGTTTTGGGCGAGCCCCTGCCGGGTCCAGAGGCTGCGCCTTCACCGACGCATGGGGGTGCAGAGCGGCCTGCCATGCAGAGTGCGCCGCCTGTACCGGAGATCGCACTCCAGTCCGCCGCACGTACAACGGAAGGGACGGCCACGGCACAGCCCCCGCTGCCGCTTGCAGTGCGTTTGGGCGACAACAACGTGCCGCGGTTGGCAGCGCCGCAGGCAGAGGTGACGGATGTTCTGCCAACGGCGCGCTATGTCGCCAACGCCCGCGCCGTGCAAGGCGTCTCGTCGCATCCTGCGATCGCCGCGGCGGAGGCTGCGGAGATTCGTCGCCACCAGTCGGATGTCGGGCCGGAGACGGCGGTACAGCACGGTCGAACTTCCGATGGACCGATTGCGGCCAACGAGGAGGACGCGCAGTATTTGGTGCCTCTTCTGGCGAGGAACCAGGGCGGCCCGCAGATTGCACAACCGTCGAGTGTGCCATCCGGCCCAGTCGGCAACATCCCCGATACGGGCACGCAGCAGTATCCGCAGCCCAGCGTTGCGCCTGCTGCGACGCCGACTCGCACACGCGCGCAGGCCACAGGGCAGAGCGATGCACGCCGCCGTACGGCCCACCGCTCGCCTGTCCCGATGCATCATCTTCCGTCCTATGCACCGGCTCCATACGGCGCGGGCAGTGCGCCTTTGCCTGAAGAGGGGCCAGCTACACCCGCCGCCGACCTTTCGGCGAGGAGCCCTTCGAGCAGCGCGTCGCCGATGAGCGGCCAGCCTTATCCTCTGATCGGATCGCCGTACCCTCTGACACCGCCGCTCAACGATTCCGCTGCCATGCAGCAGAGCCTACCGCCGGTGGGCAGCGAGTACGATGAGGCGCAGGGGGCGGTTGCGATGACGCCGCGGCAGGAGGCGGAGAGCGAACTGGCATCGCTCGAAGGCTCATACAGCGGCTGGCTGGGCGTTACGTTCATTGGGCGGTACCGCAGCGGTACGGCGGGCCTGGATCGTCTCACCGATGTCGAGGCACCCTCCGAGGCATCTGCTGTGTTGGGCCGGTCGGTGCGGCTCACTGCGGTTGCGGTGCCTGTGTTCCTGAACTCCGGCACGCTCAACCCCTCCGTGTTTACGGGCGGGAAGGTGCCGTACCTTGGAACGATGCCTGCGAACACGGCCAACCCACCGGCCCAGCAGGTCTCCAACGGGGTTGGCGGCGAACTGCAGTTGGCGACCAAGGACTTCGACCTCGCCGCAGGCTATACGCCGTACAACTTCCTCATCCAGAACGTTACGGGCCACCTCGGCCTGCGCCTGTTCGACGGCCACATAACACTCTTCGCCGACCGCGACCCGGTGAAAGACACACAGCTCTCCTATGCGGGACTGCGCGACCCGGGGACGATCACGCCAACCTACGTTGGCAATGCCTGGGGCGGCGTCGTCTCCAGCACAGGCGGCGCTCGGATCGACCTGGGCAGCGGCGGCTCGGGGATCTACCTCTCCGGTGAGGGCGGCGTGCTGCATGGATACCACGTCCTCAACAACACCATGGCCGAAGGTTCGATGGGCGCGTACCTGCGAGTGAAGAGCTGGCCCAACGCGGGCAGCCTAACGCTGGGCGGCACGCTCTTCGGCTCGCACTACAAGTACAACGAGGTTGGCCTGACCTACGGGCAGGGCGGCTACTTCAGCCCACGGTACTTCTTCCTCGCGGCGCTGCCAGTCTCCTTCAACGGGGCCTATGGATCGAACTTCCATTACCAGGCCTCGGGAGCATTTGGGGTGCAGACCTTCCAGCAGGATTTGGCGATCTTCTATCCGCTGGATCCAGGGCTTGTGAGCGATTACGTTCCCGCCTCTACCAGCACCGACTTCAACTACGACGTGAACTCCGAGGCCAGCTACCGATTTGGGAAACACTGGTACCTGGGCGGCTTCGTCTCCGCAAACAACACGAACAACTATAACGACGTGTCGGCGGGATTCTTCTTCCGATACGCGCTGCATCGGCAGCACTCGTCACAGGGCCATCCGACGGGGCTGTTTCCGGTGGAGGGGCCTCGCCCGCTGCGGGTGCCGTAGGTGCGGCCATGCTACGCGGATGGACAGGCTCGAAGAACTCTTCCCGGTTGAATGTCGGCGCGGTTCCGCTCACGCCGCATCGCTGCGCCCGCTCGTGGCGTTGAGCATCGATCGAATGCCTGTGAACCGTATGAATGACAGCGGCCGCGCACACGGTGAGAAACGAACAACGACGAGATGCGAGGATGCGTCGCTGCGCTCAGAACTGCAATCGATGTCGATCGAATTGCTTTTTTAGAAGCCCCTTGCGTGCAGGTAGAAGACAGCCGCGCTTGCAAGCAGGCAATAGATCCCGAAGAGATACCAACGCCCGTTCTCCAGCCAGTTGCTCAGCCACCGTAGGGCGACGAGTCCGGCGAGGAAGGAGAAGGCCGCGCCCAGGAGGCTCTTCGCAACCGTGTCGTGAAGATTTGACGGCACACCTGCGGCTGCCGCATCGCGGGTCTGATGAAGCACTCGCACCGTCTCTCGCACGATGGCGGCCGGCGTAATGATGACCGCAAGCGCAAAGCTGAAGCGCTCGGCGCGCTGCTTGGTTGCGCCCGCAAGCATCCCGACGGAGATCGTCGCACCCGACCGGGAGAGGCCGCGGAAGGGCAGAGCCAGCGCCTGCGCCAGCCCGATCCAGCCTGCCTGCCGCATGGTGACGCTGTCGGTTGGGCGGCGCGTCAGGCTGGTGGTTGCAGTGTAGGCTGTCGTCGCGGCGTCCTTCTTCGGTTCTCGCAGCCCGGCAAACAGGATCATTATTCCCGCGCAGGCCAGTGCAGGCGCGATCAGATCCAGCCGTCCGAACAACATCTCGATCTCGGCCTTGGAATGGCCCTTGAACGCCGTCATTTCGATGGCCTTGATGAGGGCGTAGCCGAAGACGCCGGTGAGCGCCGTGGCATGGGCCAGCCGCACAGCAACGCGCTTGAAGGCGTCCGCCGATGCGAAGTAGCTCTGTCTCCACTGCTTCCAGAAGTAGGCGATGACGGCGAACATTGTGCCGGTGTGCAGCATGACGAGCAACAGCGTCATCTGCGGCAAGGATGGATCCAGCCCCATCAATCTCTCGGCGACGACGACGTGGGCGGAACTCGAAACGGGCAGCAACTCAGCGAGCCCCTGCACGATGGCCAGGAGAATGACCTTATAAATTGGCATTTCGTTATTTTACCCTCAGCGCCATTTGGTGGACGTTTGGCAGAGATGCGCCGGCTTCGCATCGATGGATATATAGGCTGCACTATTCTTGGCCAAATACATTCCGCTGTGAGCTGGGGTATCCGACGCATTGAGAGGATCAGTTGAACCTCTGCTGCACAAAGTAAGTCCACAGCATGGTCGCTAACCCCACCGGACGCCCCTCTTTGTCCTATTTCGTTCGTGCAACTCTGTCACTGGGCCCAAGGACTACCAGGTTCATCTCACCGAGAAACGGCTTGCGGGGCGACTTCTGGGCCCACTACTCGACGACACACTGAGTCACCGGACGCATCTGCCTCATCGCTCCCCCTCACTCCGATTCGATTAAGCGATCGGGATGCGGATACAGAAGCTGTACTGACACTTCTATATGTTCAGTGTCACTCTTGTCCAAATTAGCGTTTGAGCGGCGGCGGTAGAGCCCTGCTACGGTTTGTGTTGAGAGACATAAACCCAGAGGAGGATCACCGTCGCCGTGATTCGAGTATCCAGCATTT
>JAJZDL010000230.1 GCA_021851465.1 Acidobacteriota bacterium | reverse complement strand
ATGCCTACCAGGACTACGGCCACAACCACTGGCACAACTCGCTGATCTGGGGCGAGGGCATCAGCGATATTTCGATCACAGGTCCGGGACTGATCTGGGGCAGGGGACTGAGCTTCGGCGCAGGGCCCGGACGGCCCCCCGCCGGCGCAGGCGCTACAGGCGTTGGTTTCTCCCCCGAGCGGACTCGCGGCACAGGGCCTGACGTGACGGGCGCGGTGGGCGGCGCGGCCGCACCCGGCAGGCCTGCCATGCCGGGACGCGGAGCGCGCGGCAATTATCCGATGTTCCAGGCCGAGCAGGCGGGGGTTGGCAACAAGGCCATCGGCTTGAAGAACTGCCACAACGTTATCCTGCGCGACTTCTCGATCCTGAAGGGCGGGCACTTCGGGCTGCTGTTGACGGGCGTGGACAACCTCACCATCGACAACCTGACCATCGACACCGACCGCGACGGCATGGACATCGACTGCTGCAAGAATGTGCGCGTCTCCAACTGCACGGTGAACTCGCCGTGGGACGACGCCATCGTGCCCAAGTCCAGCTTCGCGCTGGGTTACAACCGTGCCTGCGAGAACTTTACGATCAGCAACTGCTTCGTCAGCGGTTGCTACCAGCTTGGAACCGTGCTTGACGGCACATGGAAGAAGTTCACACTGGAGGCGGACCACAAGGTGGGCGGCACGGGACGGATCAAGCTGGGCACCGAGTCCAACGGAGGGTTCATCAACTTCGCCATCTCCAACTGCGTCTTCGAAGGCTGCCAAGGGCTGGCGTTGGAGACGGCCGATGGCGCGTTGCTGGAGGACATTGTCGTCACCAACATCACCATGCGCGACATCATCAGTTGCCCCATCTTTCTGCGGCTGGGCGCACGGCTGCGCGGGCCGAAGGGCACGGGCGACCAGAGCACCGTGGTCGGCACGCTGAAGCGCGTGCTGCTCTCGAACATCGTCTGCCACAACACCGCGTCGCGCTTCGGCTCCAACATCACCGGCATTCCCGGCCACCCGGTCGAAGACCTCAAGATCTCCGATGTCTACGTTGAGTGCGCCGGCGGAGGCACGGCGGAGCAGGCAAAGATCCAGGTCCCCGAAAAAGAGAACGGGTATCCCGAGCCTGGAATGCTGGGCGCGCTGCCCGCGTACGGTTTCTACTTCCGCCACGTGAACCGGCTGGAGATGAGCCACGTCGAGGTCGCACCCGCGGCACCCGATGCGCGCCCCGTCCTCTACACCGACGACGTACACCGCGCGGACTTCTTCGCCATCACCGCGCCCAGCACGCCTTCGGCCTTCTCCTTCAACAACTCCAGCGACCTGCGCGTGCTGTGGAGCCGCGCCGCGCCGGATTCGACGACTGCGTAAATCGGCGTGTCGTTCGCAGGGCCTGTGTAAGATAGCCATGAGGCTGGCGCGCGGGCCGGGCAGTTCTGCGCGCGCAAAGGCGGGCGCGCATTGCTCTATTGGCTGCTGTACCAGAAGCTGTTTTTATACTTTCACGTCTTCCGCATATTCCGGTATCTGACCTTCCGCACGGTCTTTGCCAGCCTGACGGCGCTGCTGATCGGGTTGCTGATCGGGCCGTTCGTGATCGAGCGGCTGCGCGAGTTCCAGATCGGCCAGTATGTGCGCGACGACGGCCCACAGAGCCACCTGAAGAAGGGCGGCACGCCCACCATGGGCGGTGTGCTCATCTGCATTTCGATTTTGGTGCCGACGCTGCTTTGGGCGGACCTCTCGAACCCCTATGTGTGGGTAGTGATGCTCTCCACGCTGGCCTTTGGCGGCATCGGCTTTGCCGACGACTACATCAAAGTCGTGCGCAAGCGCAGCAAGGGGTTGAGCTTCTGGCAGAAGATCGGACTGCAGTTCACAGCCAGCGCGGCGGTGGCCGCGACCCTGGTGCGCATGGAGGTGCGTGGCAGCTACTCCACGCGCCTGATGGTGCCCTTCGCCAAGAACTACCGGCCCGACCTGGTGTGGCAATGGATGGGCCACATTCCGAATGCGCACTGGCTGGCGTTTCTTCCCTTCGTTCTCTTCGTAATGCTGGTCATTACGCTGACCAGCAACGCGGTGAACCTGACCGACGGCCTCGACGGGCTGGCCATCGGATGCACGATTATTGCGGCGGGCGCGTTGACCGTGCTGACCTACGTCTCCGGGCATGTGGTCTTCGCGGACTACCTCGAATTGCAGCGGATGCCGATGGTCAGCGAACTCACTGTCTTCTGCGGGGCGATGGTCGGCGCATCGATCGGCTTCCTCTGGTACAACGCGCACCCGGCTGAGGTCTTCATGGGCGACGTCGGATCGCTCGCGCTGGGCGGCGCGATCGGCACGGTCGCAGTCATCATCAAACAGGAGCTGCTGCTGCCGTTCATCGGCGGGGTCTTCATCCTCGAAGCCGCCAGTGTGATGCTGCAGGTTGGCAGCTTCAAGCTGCGCGGCGGCAAGCGCATCTTCAAGATGGCGCCGCTGCACCACCACTTCGAGTTGCTGGGCTGGAGCGAGTCGAAGGTGATCGTCCGCTTCTGGATTGTGGCGCTGGTGTTCGCCCTCTTCGCATTGACCACGCTAAAGTTGAGGTGAACGATGGCAAGGGAAAGACAGTTAGAGTGGATATTCTGGAATTTGACCGTATGCGGATTCTGGTGGCTCCATCTGACTAGGTTGCCAAGCGCGTGGCCCATGCTCATTCCACTACTGCCGCTTCAACTGGGCGCAAACGTCTTTCTGGTGCACCTATTCGGGCGTTCTCGACTGTCAGCACTTGTAGCGCTTGGAACGCTGGGTGGATTTGCAGGATGGTTGGCTGAGATCCGTTACCACTCTTGGGGGATCACGCTAATTGCTCTCTGTCCACTCTACAGGGTTCTTTGGCTGATCTGGGCAGAGCGGAAGGAACTGTTGCTCGGGAGACACGATGAAGTGAAGGATAAGCGCGTTCTGGTGGTGGGGCTGGGCAAGTCGGGAAGGTCCGCGGCACTGTTTCTGCGTGAGCACGGCGCGCAGGTGACGGTGTCGGATGCGCGCAGCGCGGAGGCGTTGGCCGGTGAGATTTCCGCGCTGCTGGATGCGGGCGTTATGGTGGAGACGGGCGGCCATGGCCTGTTGACGTTTCGGCGGCAGGACTTGATTGTGGTTTCGCCGGGGGTTCCATACGATACGCCGGAGCTGACGCAGGCGCGCGCGTTTGGAGTGCCGATTATTGGCGAACTGGAGCTGGCGAGCCGCTTTCTGCAAGGCCGCGCGGTGGCGATCACAGGCTCCAATGGGAAGACGACGACGACGGCCCTGCTGGGCAAGATATTTGCCGATGCGGGAGTGCCGACGCTGGTTGGCGGCAACATCGGGACGCCTGCGATCGAGTTAGTGGGACGCAGTATTGAGCTCTGTCGACGGGACGAGGAAGAGCAAAATACGGGGATTCTTCGCTCCGCTCAGAATGGCAAACAGGCATGGATCGTGCTGGAGGTGTCGAGCTTTCAGTTGGAGACGGTGGAGCGGTTCGCGCCGCACATTGCGGTGGTGCTGAACATTACGCCCGACCACCTGGACCGCCATGGCACGTTCGAGAACTATGCGGCGATGAAGGCAAGGCTTACCGAAAATCAGACGCCGGAAGACTTTCTCGTGCTCAACGCCGAGGACAAGCCGACGCAGATGCTGGCTGCGCGAACCAGGGCGCAGGCCTTCTGGTTCAGCTCGCGGCGCGCGATCAAGCAGGGTGCCTTCGTGCATGGGGAGAGCGTGTTCTTTGTTCCGCGCGAGGGCGCGAAGGCGGAGCCGGTTCTGCCGGTGGCGGAGGTCCCGCTGAAGGGCGCGCACAACG
>JAJZDL010000016.1 GCA_021851465.1 Acidobacteriota bacterium | reverse complement strand
ACTGAGCTAACCGCCCCCTGGCCTCTCGACTATACCCAGCATAGAGCATCTCCGGCCCGGTTGACATCGCTTGCAGCGAGGACGAAGGGCGGAAGGACGAGTTTATTGTGCGGGTGATGCAGGCGAGCGGCCGACCGCAGGGGTGGGACTGGGCTGCGCGGCAGTGACAAGACGAGGATAATACCCGCTGCGCGTACGCACGGAGAGTTTGCCGTATCCCTTGGCCTTGGCCTCGACATGGATCACGCGGTATCCGCCAAGTTCGGGCGGCTTGGTCGAGTGGTAGGTGATTGTGTACTGGGTGCGGATGTCGCTGGCGACCTCCTGCGCAATGGCATTGACATCCTTGACGGACTTGGGGAAGTAGGCTGCACCGCCGGTCTGCGCGGCCAGGGTCTCCAGAACCTGGCGCGCGTGGCGCGATTCGCTCTTGCTGGTGTCGTCGCCGAAGAGCAGCCCGATGCAGTAGACGACGGGGCCGTCGAAGTCCTGGATGCGGCGGATGGCGGCATCGAGCGTGGCGCTGGAGGCGTTGTCCTCGCCGTCGGTGACCAGCAGCAGAACCTGTTTGGGGTGCTTGGCGTTCTTTGAGAGGTAATCGGCGGAGGCCACCAGAGCATCGTAGATGGCGGTTCCGCCGGAGGACTTGATGTAGCTGAGGCCCTGCTGGAGCTTGCCGATGTCGTTGGTGAAGTCCTGGTCGATGAACGCCTCCCAGGAGAAGTCGACGAGGAACGCCTCGTCCTCCGGGTTGGAGAGCTTGATCAGATTGATTGCGGCCGCGTTGACGGCGGCGCGCTTGTCGTACATGGAGCCGGAGCTGTCGATGAGGATGCCGAGGGAGACGGGCAGATCTTCGTGGCGAAAGCTGACGATGGTCTGGAGAACGCCGTCCTCGAAGACGTGGAAGTCGCTCTGCTGAAGGGTCTGGATGCTGTGGCCGGCGCTGTCGAGGACGGTGGCGTTGAGGCGGACTTCGTATGCGTTTTCGCGCAGGGTGTATTGGCCGCCGGCACTGCGTTCGAGGGCAGGAAGCGGGGTCCCCTGCTGGCCTTCAGACGGCTGTTGCTGCCGGTCGGCATCTTGCGAAGGTGCTCCGCCCGATAAAGGCTGCGTGCTTGCAGTCTGCGGGGCAGCGGGCAGAGCGCCGGTGGGCTGTTGGGCGCAGACGACGCGAGCGGCGACGAGCAGCAACGGCAGCGCCACGGAGGCGAGGTTGAGGAGGACACTTCGACGCTGGATTTTTCTACTCCGAAGGTGCATCGTGTCCCTCGCAAAGGTATGCAGTCGATGGCGTACGGCCCGGCGGGGGCGAATGCCTGATCTTCAATCTACGCCAGCCTCCGGCGCGCTTCACCTGGGATGGGGTTGTAGCCCATGGCAGTTGCATCAATCGACCCGACCTTGCGTTCGCACCCATGTGTTCCCGGTTGCCGATGTACCCGCAGCAAACGAACATCTCTGAGAATCCGATAGAATGCGGGTATCTGACTGTAAATATCTTATTCAAAAATGGTTGTCTGCGAAATGGAAGCTGTTGAAAATCGAGCGGACCGGCGAGCGCAGGCAGGGTTGCCGTGCTTCTTGCATTTTCTATCTACTCCCAATTCTACGCGTTGGAGAAAAGCTGCCCAGCCAACTATTTTTTATAGATACGAGTCATTTACTTTGAAGTCGATGCGACGATTGCGGAGCCGATGGGCTTGGTTCAACCGGCATCGTACTCAACGATTCAAACCAAGACTCAAGCTGCAAACAGGGCATCAACCGGCAAACGCCTCAAAGTCGGCATGGGGAAGGAGTACCGCTCCATCGACTAAAACTCACGATGCTTCTGCCTTGCATTCGAGTCCCGACTGCGTAGAATGTGCGGTTGGTTCGTGTACACTGATTACTTGGAACCCCTGCCGTTGCCCGCCTGGGCGGCGCAAGAGATCAAGTCGGGACGTGGCTCAGCCTGGTAGAGCGCACCCTTGGGGTGGGTGAGGTCGCTGGTTCGAATCCAGTCGTCCCGACCAATTTATACAATTGGCTGCTGCGAGGGTCTCCTTGCAGTTGGACTTATGCGGAGGGCCGCTTGTCACGCGGTTTTTCGCGTAGTGTCCATGCGTGAAAAACCCTTGTGTCCGGCTGGACAGCTTGGCCACCGGCGCATCGCAACTCCGATTGCCGCCAGCTTCCGGCAACCGGGGGCTTGTCGATGACCAGGGCGAGATCGGGGGTCCCTCGACCCGCTGCGCTCGCTCGGGATGACGGCCGCGGGGGCGGTGACGGCGCGCGCAGCGCGGTGCTGACGAGATCGACGGAAGCGGGCGGGGCGGTTGTGGCGAAGCGGAGCGGCAGCCAGGAGCGCCACACTCCCCGTACAATCGATTACAGACCCCATCTTCGAGGAGCACCGAGACCAGCATGGCCCGCATCTATCCGTTCCGCGCACTCCGTTACGACACCTCCCGCGTCCAGATGGAGGACGTGGTCACCCAACCGTACGACAAGATCACGCCGGAGATGCAGCAGCGGTACTACGAGGCGAGCCCGTACAACCTGATTCGCGTGATTCTGGGCAAGCGCGAGCCGGACGACACGGAGGCGCAAGACTTTTTGCCTGCCGGCGAGAAGGCGCAGAACGTCTACACGCGCGCTGCGGAGTCGCTGCGCCAGTGGCGCAAGGAGGGGATTCTGGTCGAGGAGACGCAGCCCGCACTGTACGGCTACTCGCAGACCTACACGGTGCCGCATTCAACGGAGGTGCGGGAGCGGCGCGGGTTCATCGCGCTGGGGCACCTGTATGAGTACGCGGAGAAGGTCGTCTACCGGCACGAGCAGACGTTTCCCAAGCACAAGAGCGACCGGCTGGCGCTGTTCAAGGCGACGCGCGCCTACTGCGAGCAGGTCTATATGCTGTACTCGGATCCGGCGTTCACGGCGGAGAAGCTGATCTTCGGGACTAAAGACAGCAGCGTGGGACCGAAAGGCGGCAGCGACGGCGCGGGCAACGACACCCGGCCGGCGGACCTTGCGATCACCGACGAGTATGGCGTGGTGCATCGTGTGTGGAGGCTGACCGACCCGGCGCTGATCAATCCGATCCTGACTGCGATGGCGGACAAGAAGCTGATCATCGCGGATGGCCACCACCGCTATGAGACATCCGTGGAGTATGCCAAGGAGCGGTCGGCGCAGCTTCGGCTGCCGCTGGGGGAGCCGCGCAACTCGGAGGAGAAGCTGGGCACGGGCAAGCTGCCTGTGCCGCCCTTTCCCGAGGCGGCAATGATGATGACGTTCGTGAACATGGACGCGCCGGGGATCACAATTCTGCCCACGCACCGCGCGGTCTTCGGGTTGAAGGACTTCAAGACCGCGGAGTTTCTCGGCAAGGCGAAGGAGTTCTTTACTGTGACGCCGCAGGCATCGGCGGACCTGGGGCCGCTGACCGCGACAGAGGGACCTGCATTTCTTGTGGTGACGCGCGATGGCAACCATCTGCTGCGTGCCCGGCCTGAGGCGGTGCAGGCCGCACTGGAGGGCGTGCCCGCGCGCCAGGCGCAGCTCGACGTGGTGCAACTGCACAGCATATTGCTGGACCGTATTCTTGGCCTCTCGCAGGAGAGGATCACGCAGCTAGGCAATGTTCACTTCCTGCGCGATGCGGAGGAGGCGGTCGAAGAGGTCCGGGCGGGCGAGGCCGACGTTGCGTTCCTCATCAAGCCGATCACGCTCGAGCAGTTGCGCGAGGTCTCGCTTGCCGGCGATGTGATGCCGCAGAAGTCGACGGACTTTTATCCCAAGCTGCTGAGCGGGCTGGCGATCTATGCGCTGGATTGAGGCGCCGCCGTTGCGCTGAGTTCATGCGTCGTTGCACTATCGGCCTGGCCCGGCCAATCCGGTGGCCGACACTGAGACTGACTGGAAGAAGAGCCGTTGATTCCTTCGCGCAAGTTCGTCGCCGTTCTGGCCGCCGCATTGGCGGGCGCTGCGGCGGGCGCGTTCTACAGCCGGGCGCAGCCGGAGGGACAGCGGCGGGATCCGGAGCGCGCGCAGGCCCCAGCAGCGGAACCGGCGATGGACCGCAACCTGGTGGTTCTGGACCCGGCGCACGGCGGGCAGGATGCGGGGGCCACGCTGGGCGACCGCGTGCAGGAGAAGGACGTGACGCTGGCGCTGGCGGAGCGGCTGCGCGCCGCGCTGACGGCTGCGGGATTCACCGTGGCCTCAACCCGCGATGCAGACACGACCACTCCGCCAACCGAAGACCAGCGCGCCGAGATCGCCAACCGGACGCACCCTCTGGCGTGCCTTGTGCTCCATGCCACGGCGAGCGGATCGGGGATCCATCTGTACACCTCGGAGTTGCAACCCGCGCAAGAGGAGACGAACACAAATCCTCGGGCCGCATCGGGAGCGGCGTTCGCCCCCGTACGCTGGGAGATGGCGCAGGCCGGATATGTCGACCTGAGCCTGCACCTTGTGAGCGATCTGAGCGCTGCGCTGGGCAAGGCCAATCTGCCGTCGATAAGCGGGCGGGCAGCGGTGCGGCCACTGGACAATATGATGTGTCCAGCGGTTGCCATCGAATTGGCCCCGCTTCCGGTCGCGGACGGGGAAGCAGCGCCGGTGACGGATGCGGCCTATCAGCAACGCGTGGTGGCCACACTGGCCACGGCGTTGGCAGCATGGCGCGATCATGCTGCCTCATCGGCCACCCAGGCGACTGCGACGGCCACGCACGGAGCGGAGACAAGCAGCCCCCCGGCGCAGGCGCAGGCTGCCGTGCAGGCGGCGGAAGAGGCTGCGGCGGAAGCGCGGGCAGCGGCTGAGAGTGCTGGCAAAACGGCGGCCCGACTGGCGGCGAACAAGGCTGCAGCAGAAAAAGCCTCCGCAAGCAGTCGCGCATCGGACAGGCCCGTGCCCGACAAACCGACGACCGACAAGCCCCAGGCAGCAGTTGGTGTTCCGGTCGGCGGGGAGGGGCGGACGCCCAACGCCAAACCGGGCGGGGCGGCCAAGGCTGGCCCCGCAAGCCCCTCCGGCGGGAGCAGCGCTCCTGCGGCGCAAGCAGAGGGGGGCGAATGATCCCACGCTACCAGCGCATCCTCTTCTGGAGCCTGAGCGGCGCGATCCTCCTGATGGCGCTGGTCCTGCTGCGCGGATGCGAGCAGGCGCGCGAGAAGCTGACCCGGCACCGCGATGAGACGCCGCTGACCGCGCCCGTGGCCGCGCCAAGCGAGACGGTGCGCCTGGCGTTGGCCAACGATGCCACTGGCTCCATTGCACTGGTCGACCGCGATCTTGCGCTGCCGACGGAGCCGACGGCGCGCGCGCGCACTTTGCTGGCGCGCCTGATCGCCGAGTACTCCTATAAAGACTCCGCTCATCCGCTGGAGAGCGGGTCGGCTGTGGACGCTGTATTTCTGCTCGACCTTCCGCTGCGGCCTGCGGCCGCGCCTGGCGCCAAGCAGACGCAGGGCCCGGCGCGGCAAGACCATTCCGTGGTTGCGGGGTGGAGTTCGCCCGACGGCCCTCCTTCAAACGCCGACCTGAACCCAGGGCCGCGCAATGCCGGCGGCAAACTGGCGGTGGTGAACCTGTACGGCAGCTTTGCCGACCACCATCCCTCGGGGATCGAGCCGGAGACGCTGACCATCGACTCGATTCTGGAGACCCTGTACGCAAACTTCCCGCAGATCGAGCGGGTGCGCTTCCTGGTGGATGGCCAGCCGCGCGAGACGCTGAACGGCCACGCCGACCTGATGCGCACATACGATACAACCGGTGCCGCAGACGAACCGGCGCAGCCAGGCACACAGGAGGAGGGCCAATGAGAGCGGTACGCACAAACCCCACAAGCACAGATTCGGCGCGTGCCGCGTCAACACCCGCAAAGCGCGCGTCGACGATCGGGGTCTTCGATTCGGGCTTCGGCGGGCTGACCGTGCTGCGCGAGATGCTGCCTCTGGTCGCAGGCGCGCA
Organism: Acidobacteriota bacterium; assembly: GCA_021851465.1. Taxonomy (GTDB): domain Bacteria; phylum Acidobacteriota; class Terriglobia; order Terriglobales; family Acidobacteriaceae; genus Edaphobacter. The sequence goes on along the minus strand of JAJZDL010000016.1, from coordinate 17,148 downwards.
CTACGTCTATCTGGGCGATACGGCGCGGCTGCCCTACGGGTCGAAGTCGCGGGAGACGATCGTGCGCTATGCGCTCTCCAGCGCGCGCTTCCTCGAAGAGCGGGGCGCGGAGCTGCTGGTGGTCGCGTGCAATACGGCGACGGCGCTGGCGCTGGACGAGTTGCGCGCCGCGCTCTCCATCCCTGTGGTGGGCGTCATCGAGCCTGGGGCGAAGGCCGCCGCAGATGCGTGTCGGGCGCTGAATACGGCGGAGCGAGCGGCAGGCGCAACGCCCTCCGAGGTGCTGGTGGTGGCCACGCAGGCGACGGTCGAATCGCACGCCTATGCGCGGGCCTGCGTGGCGCTGGGGCTGCGCGCCACCGAGAAGGCCTGTCCGCTGCTGGTGCCGCTGGTGGAGGAGGGCTGGATCGGCGAGGAGACGCTCGAAGACCTCAAATTGGCGGACGATCCGGCACGGGCTTCCGTGACCGCGCAGGTACTGCGCATCTACCTTGGCGAGGCGCTTCGCGTGGCCCCGCAGGGCCGCGTGTTGCTGCTTGGCTGCACGCACTATCCATTGTTGCGGCTGGAGATCGAACGCACGCTGGCGGAGCTTGGCCGTCCGCTGCGCATCATCGACTCGGCGCAGGCGACGGCGCAGGCCGTGGCGCGGGCCTTGTCCGAGAACGGCCTCGCGCGCGGAGGCCCGACAGAGGCAAGCGGCGCGAACCCTCGCCAGGCGGTACTGGGCCCGGCAGATGCAGCATTGTCCGGCGTTGACGAGGCAACCTGCGAGTTCTTCGCGACCGATTCCGTGCAGAAGTTCGAGCGGCTCGGCCCGCGTTTTCTGGGGCAATCCGTTGGGAGAGTTCAGCTCGTCGATCTCGGCGGGTAAGATGGGAATAAGCGGCCGGCAAGCCGTCCTCGGCCGGTGGCATGGATCGCATCGATTACTCTCGGAGCTTGTGCCGTATATCTTGAACCTCGGAGGGGCGTATGCCGTATCTGCTGAAGACCGAGCCGGACAAGTACTCCTTCGACGACCTGTTGCGCGACGGCGAGACGGCCTGGGACGGCATTGCGAACAACCAGGCGCTGATGACGTTGCGCAACATGAAGAAGGGCGAGCGTTGCGTGATCTACCACTCCAATGTGGGCAAGGCAGCGGTGGGGACGGCGCAGGTGGTCTCGGTGGACGCGAGCGACGCGAAGAACCCGATCGTGCGCATCCGGGCGGTGAAGCGGTTGAAGGGCGAGCGTCCGCTGGCTGAGATTCGCGCGGCGGGGGTCTTTCAAGGCTCGCCGCTGTTTCGCCAGTTCCGCCTCTCCGTGGTTCCTCTTACCCAGGAGCAGTACGACTGGTTGACTCTGGGCTGATGCATTGCGCGGGCGCAGAAACGGGCTGTCGCTGGTATCTTTATAAATGCAGTGGCCGGGAACAAGTCGGGGAGTTGCATGATCGATCTGAAGGGCAAAGTGGCCGTCGTATTCGGCCTGGCGAATAAACGCAGCATTGCATACAGTGTGGCGCAGAGGCTGGCCGAGGCGGGGGCGACCCTGGTGCTGTCGTACCAGTTCGAGCGGTTGCAGCGCGAGGCCGAAGATCTGCTGGAGGGCCTGGGGCAGACCGGCGTGGGGCGTACGTTCCGCTGCGACGTCTCGCGCGACGAGGAGATCGACGCGCTCTTCGCGCAGATCGCCACCGTGTTTCCCAAGATCGACATTCTGATCCACTCGGTTGCGTTTGCGCCTGCCGACGCGTTGAAGAACGATTTTCTGCTGACCGCGCGCGAGGACTTTCGCATCGCGCACGATGTCAGCGTCTACTCGCTGATTGCGCTGACGCGGGCCGCGGCACCGCTGATGGCCGACGGCGGCGCGGTCCTGACGCTGACTTACTATGGCGCGGAGAAGGTCTTCCCCAACTACAACGTGATGGGCGTGGCCAAGGCCGCGCTGGAGGCCACGGTGCGCTACCTGGCGGCGTCGCTGGGCGCGAAGAACATCCGTGTCAACGCCGTATCTGCCGGGCCGATCCGAACGCTGGCGGCGCGCGGCATCGGCGACTTCAACCAGATCCTGGACGCCGTCACGCTGCGCGCGCCGCTGCGCCGCAACGTCGAGCAGATCGAGGTCGGCAATACCGCGCTCTTCCTCTGCTCACCGCTGGCCAGCGGCATCACCGGCGAGATCACCTTCGTCGATTGCGGCTTCAACATCACTGGAATCTGAACTGTACCCAGTACAGCCTGCGCATGGAGGAGACACAATGACTACTGCGGAACTTTTGTTGCAGGACTACGACATCGAGATGGCCAACACACGGCGCACGCTGGAGCGGGTGCCGGAAGACAAAGCCGACTACAAGCCGCATGAGAGGTCCATGCCGTTTGGCCGCCTCGCTGTCCACGTCGGAACCCTGCCGCGCTTCGGCACCACGATCCTCACCACGCCCAGCCTCGATCTGGCCACTGCGAAGTGGCCGGAGCTGGTCTTCGTCTCCCGCGAGAAGCTCGTTGCCGACTTCGATGCGCTTGCCGCGGAGGCCCGTACCGCGCTGGCTTCCGCATCGGATGCCGATCTTGCCGCGCCGTGGAAGTTCTCCTTCGGCGACAAGGTGCTCTCGGACGGCCCGCGCTCACTCGCCTTCCGCCACATGTTCTTCAACCACCTCATCCACCATCGCGCGCAGCTTGGCGTTTACCTGCGCCTGAACGAGGTTCCCGTGCCGGGGGTCTTCGGGCCATCGGCGGACGAGCCGTTCAAGCCGTAGGCGCGGTTTGCGCGGTGTCGGATCCCGCGCAGCACGGACCGAATTCATCGCTGTCGTTCGACACGGACATTGCGCGATCGCTCATGGCGCCTCTGTGAGCTTCTCGGTCTGCTCCGTCATGGTTGCCGTGCGCTCCAGCTTGTCCCAGTTGAAGGGCTTGCCGTCGATGGCGCGTTTGATGGTCTTGAAGAGCACGATGGAGAAGACCTGGCGGTAGGTGAAGCGCTGGATCCAGATGTGGAAGAGGAGCCAGGCGTCGCCGCGGCTGGCGGGATGTTTGCGTTCCAGCGTGAAGGCGAGCGCGGAGGTCACGAAGTCGATGGCCAGGAACGCCAGGAAGAAGGCGAGCAGCTTCTCGAAGCTGGCCGCGGAGGCCGCCTCAGGGTGGAAGTGCTTGTCGTAAAAATAGTTGACGACGCCGGCGACGAACATCAGGTCGATCAGCGGCGAGACCAGTGGAAGCAGGATCTGGAAGATGAGCGTGTTGGGCAACGCGAAGAGGCCCATGGCGCGGCTTTTGCGGATGGCCCCGCGATGTTTGAAGACGGCCTGCAGGATGCCGAACGACCAACGGAAGCGCTGCCGCATCAGCCCATGCATGTTCTCTGGCGCCTCGGTGAAGGCCAGCGCCCTGTCCTCATAGATGACGGAGTAGCCCTGTTCGAGCAGGTTCATGGTGAGGTCGGCGTCTTCGGCGACGGTGTTGGTGTGGTATCCGCCGCCTGTTTTGACGGCCGCGGTGCGCCATGCGCCGATGGCTCCAGGGACGACCATGACGACATCGAAGAGATCCAGGGCGCGCCGCTCGAAGTTCTGGCTGGTGATGTACTCGAGCGCCTGCCATTGGGTCCAGAGGTTGACGCGGTTGCCCACCTTGGCGTTGCCCGCCACCGCGCCGATCTTTGGGTTGGCGAAGTGGCAGACCAGGTTGGCGATGGCATCGCGCGCGATCACGCCGTCGGCGTCGATGCCGACGTAGATCTCCTCGCGGGTCTGGGCCAGCGCGAAGTTGAGGGCGTCCGCCTTGCCTCCGTTGGGCTTGGTCAGCACGATCAGGCGGCCGGCGGCGATCTCCGCCGGGTAGGCTTCGGTTGCTACGCGGCAGGTGTTGTCCGTCGATCCGTCGTCGATCACGATGACACGAATGTTCTTGTAGCTGGAGAGCAGCACCGAGCGGATGGTGCGCACGATGACCTTCTCTTCGTTGTATGCGGGGACCAGCACGGCGACGCGCGGCGCGTACTCAGGGCCGGCAAAGTTCCTGCGCCTGCGGAAGCGGTCGATGACGGCGAAGACTCCAATGATAATCAGCCTTGCGCTCATCAGGATGTCGCCGACGAAGAAGACCGCGATCACGAAGTGGTTGAAGAAGGCCCACACAAAGAAGGCGATCGAATCCACGCGCGCCTGCCACAGTTGGTGCCGGTTCAGCGGCGGCATCACCTCGGCGCGGGTCTTGCCCATCAACTGCGAGACGGGGACGATAGTGTATCCGCGGTCGCGCAGCGTTTGGATGAGCACGGGGAGCGCGGCGACGGTTGCCGAGCGGTCTCCCCCGCCGTCGTGCAGCAGAATGATGGAACCCTGCATCCATGGGCGCGTCTGCATGTCGTGCATCTGCTGGAAGACGCTATCGGCGATCTCCTGCGGGGTCTTGCGTGGGTGCTCGTCCCAGTCGTTGGTGTCGATCTTGTCGCCGACGATCACATAGCCCAGGTCCTGAATGCGGCCCGCTGGGGCTGCCTGGTCGTTGGTGTCCGGCTCCTGGTCGATCGAGTAGGGGGGGCGGAAGTAGAGCGGCTGCACGCCCAACTCCGCCGCAAAGAGCCGCTCCGTCAGGTTCAGCTCCAGGTCTGCGCTGGAGCTTGAGATTTCACTGATGTCGGGGTGCGTAAAGGTATGATTGCCGATCTCATGCCCTTCGTTGTAGACGCGGCGCATCAGGCCGACGTTGTTCTGCGCCTCCTCGCCGATCATAAAAAACGCACCGACAACGTGGTACTTCTTCAGGATGTCGAGGATCTTCGGCGTCCATGTCGGGTCCGGCCCGTCGTCGAAGCTGAGGGCGACCTTCTTCGGATAGTAGCCGGACTGGTCCACCTCGTAGGAGAGCGGATAGGAGGTCATGGTCTCCGCGGTGATGGAGCGCAAGGGCAGAGGGACCGAATCGTCGTCGTCCAATGTCGCCAGCCGGTGGCCGGTCTGCATCTTGCGCTCGACGTGCAGGATGTCGCCTTCGCCCTCCGTATCGACGTCATATCCTGGGGCCACTGCCGTAAGGTCCTTGACCGGATCGGAGACGGTCGGCTTGTCCCATATGTTCCACAGCGAGTTGTCCTCGGAGCCGAGGCGCCAGAGCGCGAAGGTCTCGATGCCCAGTGCCCGCGCCGCGCGCATCTCGTTCAGGATGGTGACCGCGTCGAGGAACCAGACCTCATGGCGGACGTGGGCGTCGTCGTCGTCGTAGGCGAAGTGGACGTTGAGCGTGTCGGGATCGAGCTCGATCTGCGCCTCCGCATCTTGCGCAGTCTGCCATGCGTCCTGAGTGGACATCTCCTGCGCTCCCAGCACCTTCGGCACAAACCGCTTTGCCGACGCTGGGTGGTGCTTCGTTGGGGCGGGCGGCAACGACATCGACCAATCGTACCCATAGCTGCCCAGCGAGCAGATCACCTTGTTCTTGGGGACCGTCTTCAGCACTTCGGTGAGGTTGTCGACGAACCAGTCCTGCGCAGCGATGGCCCCTGGACCGCTGCCCGTCTGGTGCTGGTCGTAGTTCATCAGCAGCAGGCCGTCGGAGTTGTCCGCCATGGACTTGAGGTCGTAGCTGTCGTCGCCCACCGGCGTGTTGACATACAGCTTGAGGCCGCGCGTCTGGAAGTTCCGGTAGATCTCCGCAAGCAGCGCCATGTACCCGGACTGTGCGTCGTCCGGGACCTCCTCGAAGTCCAGCGAAATTCCATGGTAGTTCGGGTTCGCGGCCAGGAACCGGTCGATCTGCTGCACAAAATTGTCGCGCGAGGCGGGGTTGGTGAGGAAGTCGCCGATCGATGGCTGGAACAGCCCCTTCACCGGGTCGTAGTTGTTCACCAGGGGAAATATCTCCGCCGGCGTGGGGTCGTCGCTCGCCGCCGCGATGGTGCGTGCGACCCTTTGCTCATGGTCCACCCCATGCACCCCGGCCGCGTCCACTACGGCAAAGGGGCGATTGTCCAGGCTGTAGGAGGTCAGCGAACCGTCCGGCGTTACGATGTGAATCCACTCTGGAAAGAGCAGGTCGATCTGGCGGATGTGCTGCTTCAGGGAGGAGTAGCTGGCGGGATCGTCCTCGACATAGTAGGCCGCGCGCAGGCCTTCGCCGGAGTTCAAAGGCACCTCGGAGGGCTTGAGGTTGGTCTTGCGATGCAGAGAGCGGCGCGCCTTCTGCCCCGGCTTGGCGGACTCCACCTGGAGTGGGCTGAGGTGCTTCGGCGTCGTGGCCAGCAGCAGCTCTGGCAGCGGAGTCATGTGCAGCAGGCCGATCACAAACAAGACGCCGACGACGACGCCAAGCACCGCCAGGCTGTCGAAGATGCGCCGCAACCGCTTCCAGCGCTTGCGTTGAGGATCGAAGAAGACTTGCTGGGTCATGATTCCTTAGCCGTCAATAGTCGCGCGAAACCGGTGGGCTTGGATCGCTTGAGGTGTGCATGAAGTGCTGGCCCGCGCGCCGTCGGCACTGCCGCCGAACCGCGCGCACAGGGTTGCGAACCGTGGTTGCATGAGGATTCCACTTTTTCCAGGCGCGCATCCGGCGCAACCGCAAAGCCCCTCTGCGCAATCGTATGCAGCCCTCCGAACATAGTCAACGCGCCCCTCCGAACGCTCTCAGCACCAAGCAGTATGATGCTGGTAGATGAACAAAGAGCGAGTTGGGTTCTGGCTGTGGGCAGGCGCGGCACTGCTGGCCGGCCTGCTGCTGCGGCTGTGGTTCGTGGCCCACATGGCGCGGGTCGTGGGCGACAGCCTGGTCTACGGCGACATCGCCAAGACCTGGCTCCAGCACGGAGTCTACGGCCTCTCCGCCGCCGGACCGACGCCCGGCTCCATCGCGTACCGCCCCACACTCTGCCGCCTTCCCGGCTACCCCCTCTTTCTCGCCGCCTGCTTTCGCCTCTTCGGCATGGAGAACTACCGCGCCGCGCTCGACGTTCAGGTTGCCGCCGATCTGGTCACATGCTGGTTGGCAGGCGCGCTGGCAGGGCGGCTCTTCGGCCGCCGCGCCCGCCTGGCTGTCCTGTGGATTGCCGCTCTCTGCCCGTTCACCGCGAACTACGTCGCCACAGCCCTCGCCGAGACGCTCGTCTTCACCACGATCGCGCTCGCCTTCTATGCATTCGTGCGCTGGCAGGACGCCGGCCTCGGTTACAACCGTTGGCTATGGATTGTTGCTGGCGCACTGGCCTACTCCATCCTGTTGCGGCCCGACGAGGGCCTGCTCGCAGCGGCGGCGGTTCCGGCGATGCTGTACGGCGCGATGACAACCCGCGGAGTGCGTCGCGGCCCCTGGCACGCGGCCCTGCCCGTTCTGGCGGCCTCGCTCTGCGTCGCGCTGCCGCTGCTGATCTGGACGGCGCGGAACGAGCGCGTCTTCCATGTCTTCCAGCCGATTTCGCCGCGCGACGCAAACGATCCCGGGGAGCCGACCTATCCCGGATTCGGACGCTGGTACGACAGTTGGGCCATCGACTTTGCCTCAGTCGACGAGGTTTGCTGGCCGATGGACGGCGAGCGCGTTGAGTTCACCGCGCTGCCTTCACGCGCCTTCAGCGCAACCTCGCAATCCACCTCGGCAGAGATGCGCCGCCACACCGCAGACCTGCTGGCGGACTACAACAGCACCCTCATCCTTACACCGGAGCTGGACGCGCGCTTCGCTGCGCTTGCCGACGAGCGCATCCACGACCACCCCATCCTTTACCATCTCGGCCTGCCCATCGTGCGCGTGCTGGACATGGCCCTGCGCCCGCGCACCGAGATGTTGCCGGTCGCCGATGAATGGTGGAGGTGGAGGGAGCACCGTGCGCAGACCGCGTTCGCGATCGCCTACGCCACGCTCAACCTCGCTTACTTTACGCTCGCCTTCGCCGGCCTTTACACCTGGAGGCGCCGCGCGTGGCTCTCGCCCCATGCACACGCGGAGCGCCCGACCGCACACGATTCACCCGGCCAGCGCAGCTACGTCGAACTGGCAGGGGCAATGGCTGCCTACCTTCTATTGCATGCGGCACTGCTGCTCTTTATCGGCAACACAGAGCCCCGCTACACGCTGGAGTTCTATCCCGTCTTCTTCGTCTGGATCGGCGCGATGTTTGCCGCGCCTGTCGCCCGCATCCCGCCCTCAACTGCGAACGCAATCTAACTGCATTTGCCCTTGCATTTGATGGCGAAGGCCTTCAATTCGATGGGCTGGTTCAGCCGGATGTTGCTGTAGAGCGCGGTCTGCGTGTCGCCCGATGGAGTGAAAAACTCCTGCTTCAGCGGAACGTCGCGCGCCGTATCGACCCAGATCGTGACGTGGGTGAAGTTGCCTCGCACGCTGGGTTCCTTCGACACCAGGTCGAGCTTCTCCACCTGCACTGTCTTGCTGCCATCGCTCAACGCCTCGGTGCCCTGGTCGGCGATGGTCCACGCCTTGGCGAGGTCGCTTCCGCTGCCGCCGAAGCCCAGCGTGAGAAACGCCTCGAAGCGCGCCTGGTTCGCGCCGGAGGTCGAATACTGGTCGATGTGGTTTGTGCCCGCCGAGTAGAGGCGCACCACGCCGTCTTTGTACTCCAGGGTCTGCGCGTTGGGCGGGTCGAACTTCGCGCCCACCTGCATTGTGCCGCCGCCGCGCAGGAAGTAGATCGTTCCCGACTCCGTGGTTGTGTCGTTCACGATCTTCTCGAACTGCTGCTTCTCGATGGAGGCTTCGGCAGAGTGGAACCTCGCGCTGGAGGCGTCCATCTCCGCCAGCACAGTCTTCAGCCGGTCCGGCCTGGCCTGCGCCGCCGCGGCGCGCCCCACTGTGTGGCCTGCGAGAATGAGCGCCCCAGCAAGCACGCCTGCTGCACATATCGGGTTTCGCATCAGCGCACCACCCAGGCGTTGTACGCGACCACTTTGCCGTGCGCGTCCAGCACCGGCTCATAGTGCTCCAGCGTGACCTCGCCAGAGATGGGCTCCACGGCCCGCAGGATCGCCGCCCGCCGCTCGTCATCCGTCTGGCCGGCCTGTGGGCCGCCCTGCTGGTCGCTGCGTATCTGGAAGACGAAGCGGCTGCTATCGCCTTCACGCCCCGCCTCCTTCACCAGCACCTCGCTGCCGCGCAGCGCCACCGTCTCCACCGGGCGGTCCTTGAAGTCGATGAAGTGCGGCGAGACGAAGAGGAAGATCAGAATCAGCGTCACCATTACATCGAAGTGAAAGCTGCCGCGCTCGTACGTCCAGAAAAAATAGCTGCGTAAAAGTTTTCCCATCGCTCAGTCCTTCCCCGCCCTGCCGCTGCCTGTGTGCCTCTGCGGCGCAATCGACGTCTCCCACTCCGCGCGCGGCTTGCCTGGGTCGTTCATGTACGGCAGCAGCGCCTCGGGAATGCGGACGGTGCCGTCTGGCTGCTGATAGTTCTCCAGCACCGCCAGATACGTCCGTCCGACGGCCAGCCCGCTGCCATTCAGAGTATGCACAAACTCGGACTTTTTCGCCTTCCCCTGCGCGCTGCCCGAGGGCTTGAAGCGGATGTTCGCGCGGCGCGCCTGAAAGCTCTCGAAGTTGGAGCAGGAGCTGATCTCGCGATAGAGCTTCTGCCCCGGCAGCCAGACCTCCAGATCGTAGGTCTTCGCCGAGCTGAAGCCCATGTCCCCGGTGCAGAGCAGCACACGGCGATAGGGCAGGCCGAGCCGTTCCAGCACCGCTTCGGCGTCGCGCGTCAGCCGTTCGTGTTCGGCGTTGGAATCCTCTGGCTTGCAGAACTTGACCAGCTCGACCTTCTGGAACTGGTGCTGGCGGATCATGCCGCGCACGTCCTTGCCGTAGCTGCCCGCCTCGCTGCGGAAGCAGGGCGTGTAGGCGCAGAAGCTGGTGGTGAGCTGCGGTTCTTCGAGCGTCTCGTCGCGGAAGAGATTGGTGACGGGGACCTCGGCGGTGGGAATCATCCAGTGGTCGTTGTCCTGATATTTGCCCGCCTCGTAGGCGCCTTTATCGTCGCAGTGGAAGAGGTCTTCGGCGAACTTCGGCAGTTGGCCGGTGCCGAAGAGCGACTTCGAGTTCACCATATACGGCGGCAGCACTTCGGTATAGCCGTGCTCGCGGGTATGCAGGTCGAGCATGAAGTTGGCCAGCGCGCGTTCCAGCCGCGCTCCCTGGCCGTAGTGGACGACGAAGCGCGAGCCGGAGATCTTGGCCGCTCGCTCGAAGTCGAGGATGCCGAGGCGCTCGCCGATCTCCCAGTGCGGGAGGGCGGGGAAGGCTGGGTCGGCGGGGGTGTAGCCGTTGGGCTTCTCGCCGTTGTCCCAGGTCTTCTCGACGCGGTTGTCCCTCTCGGATTTGCCGATGGGGACGGAGTCCTGGGGGAGATTGGGCAGGGTCTGCATCTTGAGTCGCAAATGCTCTTCGGCGACCTCCGCAAGAGCCTCGGCGCGATCCGATTTGTCTTTGAGCTCTCGAATCTCCTGGCCGAGCAGGGTCGTATCCGTGCCCGCCTTGCGCAACTCCGCGAATTGCGTCGTCAACTTATTGCGCTGGGCCTTGATTGTTTCCGCCTGCGTAATCAAATCACGCCGGGTCTGATCGATGGTGGCGAAATCGCCGAGGACGGTAGCGGGATCCATGCCGCGCTCGCGCAGCTTCGCTTCCACAACCGGCAGATTCGCCCGTACATATCCAAGGTCAAGCATCCCTACAATTCTACCCTCCGCGCGCTACAGATGCGCCTGAACGCCGTTCGCCGGTACACTGGGAGGGATGCGAACGGCGGTGACACTCTGAGCAAGCCAGACATGCGTGTGACTCTCGCCGGTGTCGAGCTGCGCTCGCCGGTGATTGCGGCCAGCGGGACCTTCGGCTACGGTGTCGAGTTCGAGGAGATCGTCTCGCTGAGCCGTATCGGCGCGTTTGTCGCCAAGGGCCTCTCTCGCGAGCCGATGGCGGGCAATGCAAGCCCGCGCATTATCGAGACTCCTGCGGGCATGATGAACGCCATCGGCCTGCAGAACATCGGTGTGCATGCCTTCGTCGAAGAGAAGCTGCCGAAGTTGCGCGGCATTCCCGGCGCGGTGGTGATCGCCAACGTCTTCGGCTATACCGTCGAAGACTGCGTCGAGGTCATCCGCGTGCTCAACGATGCGCCCGGCATCGCGCTGTACGAGCTGAACGCGAGCTGCCCGAATACCAGCCACGGCGGCATGGTCTTCGGCACCGATCCAGACTCGCTCTACCAACTGACCGCGCGCTGCCGCCAGGCCGCACAGCGCCCGTTGATGGTGAAGCTCTCGCCCAACGTCACCAGCATCGGCCAAATGGCGAAGGTCTGCGAGGATGCGGGCGCGCAGGCGATCTCTCTGGTCAACACATTTCTGGCGCTGGCCATCGACGTGGAGACGCGCAGGCCGCGCATCGCGAACGTGACTGGCGGGCTGTCGGGACCGGCGATCCGGCCCATCGCAGTGCGCATGGTGCATGAGGCGGCGCGCGCGGTGAAGGTTCCCGTGGTTGGCATGGGCGGCATCGTGCGCGCCGAGGATGCGGTCGAGTTTATGCTGGCGGGCGCAACTGCGGTCGAGGTGGGGACGGCGAGCTTCGCCGATCCGCGCGCGGTGGAGAACGTCGCGAACGGCCTGCGCCGCTGGTGCGCGAGCCACAACGTCGCCAAGGTGAGCGACCTGACCGGCGCAATGGTGCGATAAACGACCTCTTTCCTGGGGCTTCAGCCTCATTCAATTACCCAGCTTTCCTCAGGCGCGGCACAGCTCGTCATAAAATAGTGTTGTGAATATTGAATCCGCTTCGACAGCCAGCACTGAAACTACGAGCGGCCTCCGCCGTGTTCGCCGCGCACTTCTCTCCGTTACCGACAAGACGGGCCTGGTCGAGTTTGCGCGCGCTCTGGGTTCGCACGGCGTTGAGTTGGTCTCGACCGGAGGAACCGCGCGCGCGCTGCGCGAGGCAGGCCTCAGCGTGCGCGACATCAGCGACCTGACGGGCTTTCCAGAGATGCTCGACGGCCGCGTGAAGACGCTGCACCCGAAGGTCCACGGCGGCATTCTGCACATCCGCAACAATGCGGAGCATGTGGCATCGGTGCGCGAACACGGAATCGAGCCGATCGACATGGTGGTGGTCAACCTCTATGCCTTCGAGAAGACGGCGAGCAGGCCCGGCGCGGCGTTCAGCGACATCATCGAGAACATCGACATCGGCGGCCCGTCGATGGTGCGTTCGGCGGCGAAGAACTTCGAGGACGTGGCGATCGTCACGTCGGTGGCGGACTACGCGCTGCTCGCCGAGGAGCTTGCCGCGAACGGCGGCTCGCTGACTCGCGCGACGCGCTGGCGGTTGGCGCGCACGGCCTTCGCGGTGACGGCGGCATACGACGCAGGCATTGCAACCACGCTCGAGAGCATTGCAGCGCCCGCCGCGCACGGCGAGCCGGCGGCCTACGACAGCGACGCCATGCCGCCCGCCGTTCGCGTGATCGACCCGCTGAAGACGGTCTTGCGTTACGGCGAAAATCCGCACCAGAGGGCCGCACTGTACGTCGATGGCAGCGGGCGCGGCGTGGCGGCGGCGAAGCAACTGCAGGGCAAGGAGCTGAGCTACAACAACATTGTCGATCTGGACGCCTGCTGGGACCTGGTTCGTGAATTCGACAGTGCGGATCTCGGCGCCGCAGGGGAGGCCGCAGTCGCCATCATCAAGCACACCAACCCCTGCGGAGCGGCCACCGGAGCGACCGTTCTGGAGGCCTACCGGCGCGCGCTGGAGAGCGATCCGGTCTCGGCATTCGGCAGCGTCATCGGCATCAACCGCGCGGTGGATGCCGAGGCTGCGGAGGAGATTGCGAAGCTCTTTGTCGAGGCAATTATTGCGCCATCGTTTACGCCCGAGGCACTCGCCCGCTTTGCGTCGAAGAAGAACCTGCGCCTGCTGGAGATTGCTGCCGATCGCACCGACGCGGGCAAGCCGGTGCGCGCGCTCAAGCAGGTCTCCGGCGGCTTCCTGATGCAAGACGCCGACCGAGTGCGCATCGTTGAGGCCGACCTGCGCGTGGCAACCAAACGCGCTCCGACGCAGGAGGAGATGCGCGCGCTGCTGTTTGCGTGGATCGTCTGCAAGCACGTCAAGTCGAATGCCATCGTCTACGCGCGTTGCAACGCGGGCCACGGGCAGACCGTCGGCATCGGCGCGGGACAGATGAGCCGGGTAGACGCGGCGCGCTTCGGCGCGATGAAGGCCATCCTGCCGCTGGCTGGGACGGTCGCCGCGTCGGATGCATTCTTCCCCTTTCCAGACGGTCTGGAGACGGTTGCCGCAGCGGGCGCAACGGCGGTCATCCAGCCGGGTGGCTCGGTGCGCGATGCCGAGGTGGTCGAGGCGGCGGACCGGCTTGGCGTCTCCATGGTCTTCACCGGCATCCGCCATTTCCGCCACGGATAGACTCCGGGCGATCGAACGATCGGAGCGGGCCTTCGACCTTTGGCGTTGCGGGTTCTTTGGGGGGGGCAATATATTTAGTCTGTATTGTCCCCTGCTTCGATTCGCGGGGTAAAGCAATTGCTCCGAAGCAAGGTATATAGGATCAATAACTTGTGTGTAATTCGATTGGATTCATCGCCTCTCTTGTTGTGGCGCTCCGGTATAGAACCTGTCCCATCGTGCCTGCTTCTCGCACGCAGAAAAGGATGCACCATCAAATGCCGGGATTAAACACATAGGGGCATCTTTGGATTGTTTGAACTTGTCGGCATCATTGCCCCGGTTCAGAGAGTAGAATCTCTTTATCTGGCGCTCCGACGCCTTGGTGCGGAGGTCAACTCCCGCCGAAGATCAGGAACCTTCAGTCCAGCGGGTGCGTCTAATAGCACAGAAGCATCCGGCGCTCAGGTGTCAACCGCCGGGTACAGGCGTCAGGCCGCCGGGTAGATGGCCAGTCTAAATCTTGCCGTATCCGTGTGTTTCAGGCCGGGAAAATGAGGAAACGCGATTGAATTCGACCGTCAAACAACTTCTGATCTGGGTCTTCCTGATCACCGGCGTCATCTGTCTATGGACGATCGTTGGCAAAAACGTGGGCGGGGCCAAGGAGAGCCCCGCCAGTTACAGCGACGTGCTCAACAAGGCGCAGGCCGGCCAGGTGAAGAGTGTGACCATCGACGGCACCACGTTGACCGGTGCATACAGCAACAACGACCAGTTCCGCACCACGATTCCGGCCAATGACCCCGAGATGTACTCGATCTTCCGCGCTCATGGCGTCGACATCACCAACAAAGATCAAAACTCCAACTTCTGGGTCTCGGCGCTCTTCAACGTAATGCCCATCGCATTGATTCTCATCATCTGGCTCTTCTTCATGCGCCAGATGCAGTCCGGCGGCAACAAGGCGATGAGCTTCGGCAAGAGCCGCGCCCGGCTGCTCTCCATGCAGCAGAAGAAGATCACATTCAAGGACGTGGCTGGCGTCGATGAGGCCAAGGAAGAGCTGAAGGAGATCATCGAGTTCCTGCGCGAGGCGCAGAAGTTCCAGCGCCTCGGTGGACGCATTCCGAAGGGCGTGCTGCTGGTCGGGCCTCCCGGAACCGGCAAGACTCTGCTGGCCCGCGCTGTTGCCGGCGAGGCCAACGTTCCCTTCTTCTCCATCTCCGGCTCGGACTTCGTCGAGATGTTCGTCGGTGTCGGCGCATCGCGTGTCCGCGACCTCTTCGAGCAGGGCAAGAAGAACGCCCCCTGCATCATCTTTATCGACGAGATCGATGCCGTCGGGCGTCATCGCGGTGCGGGCCTCGGCGGTGGACATGACGAGCGCGAGCAGACCCTCAACCAGCTTCTGGTGGAGATGGATGGCTTCGAGTCCAACGACGGCGTCATCCTGATCGCCGCGACCAACCGGCCCGACGTTCTGGATCCGGCGCTGCTCCGCCCCGGCCGCTTCGATCGCCGCGTCGTAGTCGATCGTCCCGACATCCGCGGCCGCGAAGAGGTTCTCGTCGTGCATTGCAAGAAGGTCCCCATGGCGGAGGACGTCAACCTGAACATTCTCGCCCGCGGAACTCCAGGCTTCTCCGGCGCAGACCTCGCCAACATGGTGAACGAGGCTGCGCTTACCGCCGCGCGCTACAATCGCAAGTCCGTCCACATGTTCGACTTCGAGGTCGCCAAGGACAAGGTGTTGATGGGCGCCGAGCGCAAGTCCATGCTGCTCTCCGACGACGACAAGAAGGACACCGCGTACCACGAGGCCGGTCACGTCCTGGTCGCGGCCAAGCGCAACCACTCAGACCCGTTGCACAAGGTCACGATCATCCCGCGCGGCATGGCCCTCGGCGTCACCATGCACCTGCCCGAGGAGGACAAACACACCGTCACCAAGGACTATCTCGACACCCAGCTCGCCATCCTCATGGGTGGGCGCTGCGCCGAAGAGATCTTCATGAACCGCAAGACCACCGGCGCCGGCAACGACATCGTGCGCGCTACAGAGCTGGCCCGCAAGATGGTCTGCGAGTACGGCATGAGCGACCTCGGCCCGCTCACCTACGGCAAGAAGGAGCAGGAGGTCTTCCTCGGCCGCGACATCGCACAGAGCCGCGACTACTCCGACGACACTGCCAAGCAGATCGACGTCGCCGTGCGTGCCTTCGTCGACGAGGGATACAAGTCCGCGTACTCCATCCTCGAAGAAAACGCCGACATCATGCACCGCATGGCCGCCGCGCTGCTGGAACGCGAGACCCTGGACAGGGCGGAGATCGACCTCATCATTGCGGGCAAGGAACTGCCACCCTTCAAGTCGCCGCTGGCCTTCGCTGACCCCGGCCCGGACGATGGACAGAAGGTCATCAAGCCCGAACCCGGTCGTAAGCCCGGCTTCGGCGAAGGACGCCCCAGCCCCGCATAGACCTACCCGATCGACAGAGAGTGAGGCGGCCAACCGGCCGCCTTACTTTTTACGTCCAGTTATCTCCTCTGGCATGGGCGCGGCGTGAGGCCGATAGTAGCGTTACGGTTGATGCAGTGAGGGCGGGAGCGCTTCGTCGCGAACGCAGGCAGTGTTCGCCTGCGAAGAAGCTGCAGCTTGTTGAATCGACGTTCGAGCCGGGTGCGAGTGTGGCGCTCGTGACGCGGGGCCATGGCGGGCGTCCCACGCATTGCCGCCTCACCGCGATGCGCGGGATGGATGAGGCTCAAGCGCTTTCGCCGCTCTCCTGAATTTCGGCCTCCGCCGCCGAGGGATCGTCCGCCGTATCGTCGTACGCAGGCGGCAGCCCAGAGATCCGTCCGTCCACGATAGTCGCGTCGGCCACCGACTCTACCGCTCTTGCCGCGCCATCCGACTCAAGTCGTTCTTCCGTCGTCTCCGGCGCCTCCTCTCCCTCGGGCAGCTCTTGCAGTACGTCGCCCATCGCCATCTCCTCCTGCTCGGCCAACTGCCCTGCCATCTTCTCGAACTCCTCGATCGAGGGCAGCTCGGAGACGTCCTTCAGGCCAAACTTCAGAAGAAACTCGCGTGTCGTCTTGTACAGGATTGGCCGCCCAATCACCTGCTTGCGTCCCGCCGTCGCAATCAGCTTGCGCGCCATCAGCGAGCCGAGCACACCGCCCGAGTCCACCCCGCGGATCTCCGATATCTCCGGCGCCGTCACCGGCTGCTTGTATGCCACCACAGCCAGCGTCTCCAGCGCCTGCAAGGTCAGCTTCAGCGGCGGCTTCAGGCTTTTGACAAATCCGCGCACTGCGTCGTGGTACTCCGGCTTGGTGGCAAACCGGAAGCCGCCCGCGACCTCGCGGATCTCCAGCCCGCGGTCCGATTCCGGTGCCGCGTACTCCGCGATCAACTGGTCCAGCAACGCGCGAAAGTGCGCGCGCAACCGCGCCATGTGGGCCTTTTCCGCGCGTGCCGCCGCCGCAATCGCAGCAGCAGTATCGGCCGCAACTGCGTCCGTTGGTTCGGCGGCCCGTTGCTCCAATCCGTCCGTGTTGTCCGCTACCTCGGCAGGAGTTGGCACGACCGGCGGATCGGACTCAGCGACCGGCCCTGTGCCGGCCGGCTCAACCTCCGCCTGCAACGCCGCGCCAGCCTCCACAGCTTTCGGGTCGGCCTCCGTCTCGTCGAGCAGGAGTATCTGCTGCGTCGATGCCGCGCGGTCCAACTCCGCCTGCGC
>JAJZDL010000015.1 GCA_021851465.1 Acidobacteriota bacterium | reverse complement strand
ATCAACTTGGACAGCAACAATGCCAACCTCAACCCGCAAACGATCGCCACGGCATGAAAACACCGCAGATTTCGCTATCCCACAAGCCAGGTTCCGGCTAATTTGGACAGCAGTGAGTAAAAGTATATTATTCGCAACTGGTAGCGCCTGAGCGGGCTACGTCTACTCAATATGTGTGCTCAGAAGGGGTGTATTCATGCCGCGGATGCTCGAACGGCCATAGCGTTCGCTCTGTCGACGGGCAACGCTCACGAGGTCCCCGAAGGACGCGAACTTTTGTGGGAGTTGCCGAGGATGCCGAAAGACCTGCCGGTGTTGATGGATCGCTCGTACTAGGGAGATGAAACGCGGCAACTGATGCTCGATCTGGGCATAGTCCCGGTGGTTCCGCCCAAGTCCAACCGCATCCTACCCTTGGAGTATGATCGCGCTCTTTACAAGAAGCGCAACGAAATCGAACGGTTGTTTCGAAGGCTCAAGGGCTTCCGTAGAATCTACTCCCGCTTCGAGAAACTCAATGTGCTGTTCATAGGCTTCCTCAACTTCTCCCTGATCGTCGAAGCCCTTATATAGTATAAACAGAATCCTAGTGACAAAAGCATAAAATACATCGGAAGAATGGACATACAGTGAAACTTGCAGAAGGCACATCGACACCACGCCATGGCTACTATACAGCCGTTTTTGCCTTCGTTCTCTATGGCGGATTTCTATTGGCTAAGATACTGGTATATGAGTATGGAACACCACTTTCTCCTGGTTGGGAATGGCTGGCGATCCTCAATGTGATTGAGGCTAGCGGGTGGGTGTGGTGGATCATTGCGCGACATGGGTTGAAGTTTGGACCAGTCTTGCTGTTGCTGCCGCTTATATGCTTTATTTACTCAACTGTGCCAGTTTCTCTATTGGCACTCGGCCTAAATATATTTCCGTTTCCGGACGCGGCAGTGCGTAGCGGCATGTATATGCAGTCTTTGATGGCAACCAACCTTTGGCTATTCTGTGCCGTGATGTTTTCAGCTAAACAAAGTAAGCAATTAGTAGAAAAAATCAATGGATGGTTCGATGGTCTATACATAACTCCGACAGGAATCTGGCTGCTTATTCTTTTAGGCATGGCAATTGCCCTCCTATACTTAGCTAGATTCTATACTTCTGGAGCAGCAAATATATCTGGTAACTCTTCACGCATGGAGATTAATACTGCTTTTGACAACGGCAAAGTGTGGTTAATAAATCTATGCTTTGCAGCGTGGTTGATTTCCTGCGCAGCTCTATATAACTCGAAACAAGTTCGTGAAGCAATAAATTATTGTCACGTTGTTGTTTTTACAATCGCGGTAATAATATTTATGTATGTCAATATTGTATTGGGCGATCGGCGGGAAATCGCATTCGCCATAATGTTTATAGGTATAATGCTTTGTCTCAGAGGTAGAACATGGAAGGTCATATCTATCTTGCCGTTCTATATTCCAGTTATGATTTATTTTAGCCTTGTCCGATCGGGGGATTCGCAGTCCATTGCCTACATGAAACAAGCTGAATACTACATGAATCTTTACGGAGAGTTTATATTTCCCCATTATGCGCTAATAGATCATATCACATTACTTAAGAATTACTGGTACGGAAGTAGTTATGTGACATGGATTGCTGAGTATATTCCAACCTTTGGACTTTGGGATAAACCACTAAGTATTGGTGTTCAGCTTGCTAAGCAGTTAGGGGGGGGGATGGGGTATGCATATACCCCATTAGGCGAAGGATTTGCAAATTTTGGGATGGCATCAGTATTAATTGTGCCGTTGTATTTATCAATTTATATGCGAGTTCTCGCATCTTATCACATTACAACACCCCTTCCATTTTTGTTGTTTTTATCAATATCAGCAGATATAAATCGTGGTAATTTTGGGGGGATTACCGGACAACTTATAATGATGATAGTTATAGTATATGGTTTTATTGCAATTGCGAAAACTCGATTAAAAATTACAGTATAAAATAGATTGAGGTAAAGTTGTAAAATGACTTTCATGTTAATCGTTACAAGCTGCGATAGGGAAGCCGAGCTTGAAAGATTTTTTCGCAGCATCGCCAACCAGACCTTTGCAGGCCAGACTGAAGTGGTCTATGTGGATCAGAACTTAGTGCGGCCTGCATCGTGCGACATCCTTGCCGCGCCGGTCAGTCTTGTTGAACTGCGCACAGGAGGGCGTACGGCATTGTCTAAGGCACGCAATCTTGGCCTGCGCCGGGATTTAGGGGACATTGTTGCATTTCCCGACGACGATTGCTGGTATGAGCCGAATCTGTTGGAGAAGATTGCGGCCTATTTTCACGGCAATCCAGACGTCGATTGCATCTGCACAAACGTATACGATCCAGATAAAAATCTTCCCTATGGGAAGCGCCCGGTTGGAGTAACGCGCACCATAACATTTGCAAACGTGTTTATGCTCGGCATCTCAGTTGGAATCTTTGTTCGCAAAGAGGCGTTGCTGCGTGCTGGGGCGTACTTCGATGAGACCCTAGGCGCCGGAACTCCGATCGGATCTGGTGAAGAGACGGAGCTGCTTGCGCGCCTGCTGAGCGCTGGATGCCGCATCGAGTACAGGGGCGATCTCCTGGTTTACCATCCTGTTTTGGCATATTCCTCGGACGATATACACAAGTATTATCGTTACGGACTGGGCTTTGGACGCTTGAACGGGCGCCTGCTGCTGGCTGGTCATCCCGAAGTCTTGTGGAGTTTTGCAGAGATAGTGGCCCGGTCGTTTGCTGGGACGGTTGTGAACCTTGGAACCCCTGTACGTCGAGCCGTCTACTGGGGCCGGCTGACTGGAATCATCTCAGGATTTATTGATGTCATAGTGCATCCCGTTCGCCATGACACTTGAAACGTCAACGGAATCTCCTGACGTGCTCCTGGAAATCACTACAAGTTATTATATATCTCGCTTTAGCAACGATGTTATCATTGCTCAGTTCGGGGATATGTACGATGCCGCTCGCCAATCGCCTGATCGATCTGAGGCATCTTGGGGGGCCTTTAATAACCATGGCTGAAAATATATTGTAAGCATTGGGCTGATTTTACGGGAGGATTCTGTTGACTCGAAGCGATCGGCAATAATTCAGATTGCTCAAAGTGCATGCATTCATGGTGCATCCAACATAGACTCACTAGGACGATCGTGATGAGAATTCTTTACGACCATCAGGTCTTTTCGCTCCAGGACGGGGGCGGAATCTCCCGGTACTACTTCGAACTCACTCGCGCATTCTCGATGATGGCGTCCTGTAGCTGCGATATTCTCCTGGGTCTTCATCGCAATACCTATCCCTTTCAGGCAAGCGCCAGCACGTCCGTGTGGCAATGCAGAAGCCGTATAGCAGTACGCCCAGGCACTGTTCGCTATGCCCTCAATCATCTGGCGTCCAACTGCATCGTTCCCTTTCAGGGAGGGTACGACATTTACCACCCAACCCTTTATCGCTGGCTGGAACTGGCCCAGTACAAGAAGATGGTCGTGACGCATCATGACTGCGCTTACGAGCGCTACACGTCTTTGTTTCAGAACGCTCCAGAAATCATGCGAATGCGCGCTCGCCAATTCGCAAAAGCTGATGCTGTAATCTGCCCATCTCAAGCAACTCGACGGGATCTTCACCGGTTCTATAACATACCCGAACACAAGACCTTCGTGGTCTATCACGGTATTGCAAGTCTTAATGCGGCGCGAGCAGCAACTTCTACTCTAAGTAAAAGACCATTTCTTCTGTACGTTGGTTCCCGCGCACCGTACAAGAATTTCCACGGTCTTGTGTCGGCGTTTGCAGAGGCGGGCCTACAGAGATCCTTCGACATTCTCGCGGTCGGCGGTGGCCCTCGCCACAGCGACGAACTCGATCAGATTCGGCGGGCAGGCCTGTCTGCTTTTGTTCATTTCATTGATCGAGTATCCGATAACGTCCTGGCTGCGTACTACGAGCAGGCACATCTTCTCGTCTATCCTTCACTGCATGAAGGCTTTGGTTTTCCTCCTCTTGAAGCAATGACCCTGGGCTGTCCCGTGGTTGCCGCTCGTGCATCCTGCCTTCCTGAGATCTGCGGGCCCGCAGCATGCCTTTTCGACCCAGACTCTGAAGATGCTTTTGTGGAAGCTCTAAAACTCAGCTGCTATGACGAGGAGTGGCGCCGGAAAGCGATTGCGCTGGGAAGAGACCATGCACGCCAATATACATGGCAGGACTGTGCGCGGAATACTCTCTCTGTGTATGAGACGGTAAGCTCCTCTGTATAGTATAATCTGCACTTGCATGTGGAGTAACCGGCGTTTTTTGAACCAGTTGCAATGAGAGAGACTGGCAATCAAGGATTGCGGACGATGGCGAGATGGAAGCAGCATAGCGCTGAGCAGGTGGTGAATCTGCTGCGGCGGATCGAAGTGGCGGTTGCGAGATAATCTCAAAGCGGAACCAAAACCGGGAAACTCCAGTTATCAGTGGATGAGAAATCGGGGGGGGGGGCACGTCACTACCTTGGGTAGTAGGATCGCTTCTTTACAAGAAGCGCAACGAAATCGAACGGTTGTTTCGAAGGCTCGAGGGCTTCCGTAGAATCTACTCCCGCTTCGAGAAACTCGATGTGCTGTTCATAGGTTTCCTCAACTTCGCCCTCGTCGTCGAAGTCCTCATATAGTGTGAACAGACCCTAGATCGATCGGGTTGGAGGTTTAGTTGGCAATGTCGGATAAGCAGCGTGTCTGGGTTATGTCCGAATTGTATTATCCGGAACTGACATCGACCGGATATTTTCTTACAGGTATTGCCGAAGGACTTGCATCCAGCTACGCTGTTTTTGTCCTCTGTGGCCAGCCCAGCTACTGGGCGAGGGGCGTGCGAGCGCTGGCCCGCGAAACCCTGCACGGTGTGGACGTGCACCGCTGTTGGGCAACCACATTCGACAAAAACAAGGTATTTTTAAAAATAATCAACCAGGTTACAATCGGCGCATCCATGTTCTGGTCGGCGCTGTTTCGACTCCGCCGCGGGGACATTGCGATCGCAGTTACCAACCCGCCCTTGCTGCCTTACCTGATGGCGCTTGTTTGCCGGCTTAGGGGAGCACGGTTTATTTTATTGATCCACGATGTCTATCCCGAGATATTCACGCGACTTGGCATCCTGAAATCCCAATCTATCCCTGTCCGATTGATGGATTGCGCAAGCCGTTGGCTATATAACAGCGCAGACCGTATCGTTGTTCTCGGAAGGGATATGCGGGATATCGTTGTGGATAAACTCGATAGTCGTAAGGGGCGGGTGGTCATTGCCGCGAACTGGGGCGATACGGAGGCGATTGTTCCACAGATGCTCTGCGAAAACAGACTGCTTGGCAAGATGAACCTGGAGGGACGGTTTGTTGCGCAATATTGTGGAAATATCGGTCGCACGCACGGCATTGAAGACATAGCCGGGGCCGCGGAATTGCTCGCCTCCGATCCCGGGTTTTATTTTCTACTGATAGGATGGGGAGCAAAGAAGAACTGGGCCATCCAGCAAAAGCAGATGCGGAATCTGGAGAACCTGGTCATTCTCGACTCCCTTCCAAGGGAAGAGCTGTGCGACGGACTCAATGCTTGCAACGTGGCGATCATCTCATTTTCCAGCGGGATGGCAGGAATCTCCGTCCCCAGCAGGATGTATAATGTGCTTGCCGCCGGCAAGCCGCTGATCGCAGTGTGCGACGACGGTTCCGAATTGGCGACTGTTGTCAGGGAAGAAGAGATCGGATGGGTCGTTCCTCCGGGCCGCCCCGACCTGATTGTTTCGGCATTGCGCGAAGCAAAGGCCAACCCGGAACGCCTGGATGCGATGGGGCAGCGCGCCCGTAGGGCCGTTGAGATGAAATACACCGTTGGCCATGTACTTCAGATATACAAATATTTGATCGAAGGCATAGGAGCCGAGTGATTTCTTCTCTGCCCAAGAGGCTGATGATAACGGGGGCCTCCGGGTTTCTAGGCTCTGAGATTGTGCGCCTCGCGCGCACAACGGGATGGCGGGTGCGCGCCCTTGTTCGGAACCCGCAGAAGCGCATCGAGGGAGTAGAGGTCATTCAGGGGGACATTGCCGATCCGGCCGTGCTGCGCAGGGCCTGTGAAGGGGTCTCGGCCGTTGTCCATGCGGCAGGGCTTGCGCATGTTTTCGGGCCTGCAACGAAGGATCTCGCGCGCTTTCATGCAGTGAATGCAACTGGCACGGCTCAGTTGGTTGGCGCAGCGCTGGAAGCAGGCGTGCCGCATATTGTGCTGGCCAGCTCCGTGTCCGTTTACGGCGAATATTTTGGCGAGAAGTGTGATGAGAGCGTACCGTGCCATCCCGAAAGCCCCTACGCTACCAGCAAACGGCAGGCGGAGATCGAGGCCGCGGAGCGGACCGCAGCCGTGCAGGCATCTCTCACCATCCTGCGTTTCGCCACGATTTACGGGGAAGGAGACCATGGCAATGTGGCGCGGCTGATCGGTGCGCTTGATCGCAGCCGGTTCGTCTGGCCTGGATCTGGATTGAATCGCAAGAGTCTGGTCTACAAAGAGGA
This sequence comes from Acidobacteriota bacterium, assembly GCA_021851465.1. GTDB lineage: Bacteria > Acidobacteriota > Terriglobia > Terriglobales > Acidobacteriaceae > Edaphobacter. Next base: position 16,578 of record JAJZDL010000015.1, on the reverse strand, counting down.
CGCCGCGCGCGCCTGTCTTGCTGCATTGGAGCGTCCACTGCCCGGCACGGAGATATTCAATGTGGCGGCGCAGCCTGCAAGCATGAGGGAGATTGTGTCCGCCATCTGTTGCGCGCTGGGCCGTCCCGTTCCCCGTCTGGGGATTCCGATGGCCCTCCTGCGGGTGGCAGGGGCAATCTCCCATAAAATGGGCGACCCGGGGCAGTTCGGCCAACAGTTGCGGAAGTTCATTCACGACGATGTTTACGACGCATCCAGGTTCGAGGCTACCTTCGGCTTTTCCCCTGCGATGCCGCTGGTGGAAGGTATGCGCAGAGAAGTTAGATGGCTAAGAATCCGCTAGGGCCGTCCCAGTTTGTTCTGTAAGATTGGGAGGTGCACATGGCTCGATATAAGCGCATTTTTGATCTTTTAGTTTCGGCGCTGCTTCTTGTCTTTCTTTCGCCCCTGCTCCTCGCTCTTGCGCTGATCGTCAAGCTGACATCGAAGGGCCGCGTTCTCCACTGGTCGAAGCGTGTAGGCAGGAACAATAAGCTGTTCTTTATGCCGAAGTTCCGTAGCATGCGAGCCGACACTCCCCAAGTTGCCACTCATATGCTGTCGAAGCCTTCCATCTATCTGACGTCGATCGGCAGCTTCCTGCGCAGGACGAGCCTCGATGAACTGCCCCAGTTGATCAGTATTTTTGTGGGAGACCTGAGTTTTGTCGGGCCACGGCCAGCTCTATTCAACCAGGACGATTTGGTCGCTCTGCGAACCGAGCGCGGCATTCATGTGCTGACGCCTGGACTGACCGGATGGGCGCAGATCAACGGACGGGATGAATTGCCGATCCCGGTCAAAGTCCAGTTCGACTATGAATACCTACAGCGACGGTCTTTCAAATTCGATTTATACATCATTTGCGCGACGGCCTTTAAGGTTGTACGCGGCGATGGCATCCAGCATTGAGAGAGCCGGTTCTACGAGCCTGCGCAGGCGCGGCGATTTGTGGCGTGGATATAGGGAGCCTGTGCGCACTTGGCCTTCGCCGCTCGCCGACAAACCATCCACCTGTGCAGAGATTTCGTAACAACCAACTCAATTTATTTGCATGTCCTGTTCTGCTTATGTATGCTTCGCATTGGGACTCGCAAGAATTGGAGCCGTTACTGGTTGAGTAATAGCGAACCATTGAAATATTCCGGGAAATACACCGGAAGAATTACGACGTAGGGGAGATCTATCCTCGGTCGCAACAAGGAGGCAATACGTGGAAGTAAACCGGATTATTCAGGAAATCGACGCACAAATCGCGAAACTTCAACAGGCACGCGAACTACTTTCAGGGGCTGCGGCTAAGGTCAGCAAGGGCCGGGGCCGTCCCAAGGGAAGCAAGAACGCCAAATCCGCCACGCCGCGCACTCGGAAGATCAGCCCAGAGGGCCGCAAGCGCATCGCCGAGGCCATGAAGCGTCGCTGGGCGGAGCGTAGAAAGCAGACCGCAAAGGCCTCCACCGCTGCCAAGTAATCAGACTGCCAGCCCGTGGTGCAAGTGCCGATTCGTGAGGCGAGAGTTTTTGTAGGATGCGCAGAGTGTGTTCGTGGGACCGGCGCATGGCGATGAAGGCGCGCAGGCAACGGGAGAGATGGGGTTGATGGATCGCGCATACAGCCTGTTATGAACTTTACGTAAGCCGCTTGTATTCAGTGGCCTGTGAGCATGGTTGAGAACGTCTCGCGATCGCGCAGACCGTTCATTTGCAGCGACTTGAATTTCAAGTTCATAACAGGCTCTAGGGAACTGATGTCTGCGCCGGGCGTCTCGTTTTACGAGAAGCTGAATGATCTGCTGGACACTCAATCCACGTCGGCATCGCTTTCTTGACATGGGCGGACGCTTACGCGATGCTTAGAAGGCTGGGCCCGTACTGCGGGCCCTTGGTGGCAACTTGTGTGCGCAGCAGCATGGGGCCAGACCGGTGTCTGCCCTTCGCCGCCGATCGATCTCCCGACAAGGGCTCCAGGCCAGGTTGTGGCTCCGGGGTGTGCTCCGGCGACGATCGATGTGCAACGGTGCCATGCCGGGTTTCAGCGATGCAGCAAGTCTACGTTTGTTTTGGAAGGATGGAAATCGGATGGCATCGAACGCTTTCTCCGCGCAGCCGCTTCTTTTGATGCTGGTCTTCTTTGCGCTGATGTATTTCCTGATGATTGCACCCAATCAAAGGAAGCAGAAGAAGTGGCAGCAGATGCTCAGCCAGTTGAAAAACGGCGACCGGGTGACCACCAACGGCGGCATCCGCGGCGTGATTGTCTCTGTGAAGGACGATGTAGTGCAGTTGCGCATTCCGCCGGACAACATCAAGATTGAGTTCGTCAAGAGCGCCATCGCCGCCGTCACCACTCCAGAGGAGTAGCACAACAACGCTAAGTTTCGAGTTGTGAATATTGTGAGTTTACAAGTTTGAATACCGGCGATGTGGGTGGCTGCCGCGGAGCGCATAGACAAAGGAAGCAATGGGCAAGAATCTGAAGGGCAAGACGGCATTCATCGTTGCGTTGCTGGTTGTGTTCTGCTACGGCATTGTGGGCATCCCCCACGGGCTCACTCCGGCTGCGCTGAAGCAGGCGATCGCAGACCGCATCAACCTCGGGCTCGATCTGAAGGGCGGCATCCACCTCGTCCTCCAGGTTCACGTCGCCGACGCGATCAACTCCGCCACGGACAGCGATGTCCAACGGCTGCAAGACGACCTCAACAAGGCGGGCATTGTCGGCGAGACGGTCGGCAAGCTGGATCCGGTAGCGCATCCCGAGACGATTACCATCAGCGGCATTCCCATCGCGAAGGCGAGCGACGCGCGCAACGTTCTGGGGGGCATCGATTACAGCAACTACGACCTCTCCACGAACCCCGACGGAAGCCTGAAGCTGGCGATGAAGCCCAGCGCCGTCAAGGACCTGGAGTCGCGCACCATCGCCAACACATGCGAGACGATCTACGACCGCATCGACCAGCTTGGCAACTATCAGCCAGTCGTGCAGCCTTATGGCTTGGGCGATAACGAGGTGTTGGTCGAGCTGCCCGGCATCAGCGACCCGTCGCGCGTGGAGGACATCATCCAGTCCACGGCGCGGTTGGAGATCCATGCGGTCGTCAGCGGGCCGTACGATACCGACCAGGCCGCGCTGCAGTCGCTCGGCGGCACGGTGCCCCCGAACGAGGAGCTGGTGCGCGGAGTGGGATCGGCGGGCAATCCCGAGCAGTCCTGGTTGCTGGAGCGCGCGCCGGTGGTCGAAGGCACGGACTTCCGCGACGCGCAGCCCTCGACCGATGAGAACGGCCGCCCCGACATTCACTTCACCCTGACCACCGAGGCGGGCGAGCGCTTCTACAAGTACACCTCGACCCATAGCAAGGACAGCTCGACGCCGGGTTCGATGGCCATCGTACTGGACAACCATGTGCGCGAGGTGGCCGCCATCGATTCGGCGATCCGCGACTCCGGTGAGATCACCGGCGGCTTCACCAAGCAGCAGGCCGACGACCTCGGCATGATGCTGCGAACCGGCTCGCTGCCCGCCGGCATCTCCTATCTCGATACCACCGCAGTCGGCCCCAGCCTGGGCGCGGAGTCGGTGCGCGAGGGGGTCGTCGCGGCGGTCACCGGCATGTTGGCGGTGATGCTCTTCATGCTGGTCTACTATCGCGCGGCGGGCATCAACGCAGACCTCGCGCTGATGCTGAACCTGGTGATCCTGCTCGGCTTCATGGGCTTCACTGGCGCCACGCTTACGCTGCCTGGGATCGCCGGCGTCATCCTGACCATCGGTATGGGCGTGGACTCGAACGTGCTGATCTTCGAGCGCATCCGCGAGGAGATGCGCGCCGGCAAGACGGCGGCGGTTGCGGTGCAGCAGGGCTTCGGCCACGCATGGATCACCATCGTCGATACGCACGTCACCACCATCGTCTCGGCCGCGATCCTCTTTCTCTTCGGCACCGGGCCGGTCAAGGGCTTTGCGGTGACGCTCACCTTCGGCCTGCTGGCCAACCTGTTTACGGCCGTCTTCGTCTCGCGTACCATCTTCGACGCAGTCCTGGAAAGAAAAGAACGCGGCGCGGCACTGTCGATCTGAACGGCTGTCGCCGCTGCCCGTTCTTCGCGGTTGCGGAGGGCGGGCATCGGAACCGGAATCATTACTGGAGCTTCAAGTGGAACTGTTTCGCAATGCAAATATCGATTGGCTCGGCAAGAAGTGGTACTTCCTCAGCTTCTCGCTGGTCTTTTCCGTGGCCGGCGTCTTCAGCATGATCTTCTGGCACGGCATCCCCCGCGGCGTGGACTTCAAGGGTGGCACCGAGATCACGGTCCCCTTCGATGCGCCGCCCAACGTAGACCACATCCGCCAGGCGTTGGAGAAGGCGGGGGTCAAGGACTTCACCACCCAGCAGATCTCCTCGCCCACCGGCCAGAAGGGCAACAATGAGGTGGTGATCTCGCTGCCGCAATCCACGGCGACCGATCAGCAGCACGACGCCGGCCGTACGGCCATCGAGAACGCGCTGAGCAGCAACTACCACGATTCGGGATATGGACAGCCGAGCGTCGAGATCGTTGGGCCGACGGCCGGAACGCAGCTCCAGCACCAGGCGGAGCTGGCCACGCTCTACTCGCTGATCGGGATGCTGGTCTACCTCTGGTTCCGCTTCGAGCTGATCTACGGCGTCGCCGCCGTGGTCGCCGTCTTTCACGACACGCTCATCACGGTGGGCGCATTCAGCCTCACCAACCAGGAGATCACGCTCACCGTCATCGCGGCCATCCTCACACTCATCGGCTACTCGATGAACGACACCATCGTGGTCTTCGACCGCATCCGCGAGAACCTTGCCATCTCGCGCCGGGAGTCGCTGACCGACGTAGTGAACCGCAGCATCAACCAGACGCTGAGCCGGACCGTCATCTCCTCCGGGCTTACCTTCCTCACCGTCATGAGCCTGTACCTCTTTGGCGGGGCGGTGCTGCACGGCTTCTCGTTTGCGTTGGTCGTGGGAATCCTGATCGGGACTTACTCGTCGATCGCGGTTGCCGCGCCCATGCTGGTGGCGTACCAGGACTGGCGCAAAAGCCGCGGCAAGGTTGCCACTCTGCCGGCCAAGCGCGCCCGGGCGTAAGTTGCCAATTCTCCAGGCGCGGTTTCCAGCGGAATGCATTTTTGTGTAAGATTTACCGGCGGTTCAGTTTGGATGGTCGAGGCGGCCAACGGCGACCGGCGCGCCGCCCAGGCAACAAAGTTGTGGCCGCTGAAACAAAGTAGACCGGCGCGGTGTCTAAGGTAGTTAGAGCATATTTACGAGGCTGTCCATGTTTGAAGACTCTTTGATGGAATCCGCCGGGCAGATCAAGACCAAGTCCAAGTACTGGATGCTTGCGACGGCCTTTTTCAATCTGTCCATCCTGGCGACGCTGATCCTGATTCCGCTGCTGAATCCCGATGCGCTGCCCAAGATGGCCATGACCGAACTGCTGACAGCGCCTCCTCCACCTCCACCTCCACCGCCACCGCCGCCGCCCCAGGCAAAGATCCAGCCGGTGAAGATCGTCTCCGAGATCGATTCGGGCCTGCATGCCCCGGCCAAGATCCCCAAAGATATTAAGATGCTCAAGGAAGACGCGCCTCCCTCGGCCAGCACGGGCGGGGTCGCTGGCATGGGGTCGGGCGCAGGTGGCCCAGGCGGCGTGGCTGGCGGCCTCTTCGCCAGCCTGAACAACAACACACCGGTCGTTGCACGGAAGCCCACGCAGACCGGCCCGGTTCACATCTCCAGCGGAGTAATCTCCGGCAACCTGATCGCCAAAGTCGAACCGACGTACCCAGCGATCGCAAAGGCTGCGCACGTCCAGGGGATGGTGTTGCTGCATGCGACCATCTCCAAGGAGGGCAAGATCGAGAACCTGACGGTCATCAGCGGCAACGGAATGCTGACCAACGCGGCGATGGACGCGGTACGACAATGGCGCTACAAGCCCTATATCCTGGACGGAGTGCCCGTCGAGGTGGAGACGAGCATCACCGTCAACTTCATGCTCAACGGCGGGTAGGCGAATGCAAGCGCGGTCGCCTGTTTGCGCAGCGGTTTTAGTGGTATCGCCGGAGATTGAGCTTGTGCATCCGGCTGGTCATGGGTTGCAGTTGCAGGCCGGATTTTATAAATCGAGTTTTAGTAGATTGTTCCAGTCAATGTTGTATAGAAATCAGGAGGAAAGATTCCAGTGATTCTCGCTCATCTCGCAAACTTCGCCCACGTTCCCGCGCCGCTCGCCATGCTGTTCCAGACCGAGGCCCCGGCAGTCGGCTTCAGCCCGGTACAGCTCTTTCACAACATGGGATGGCCCGCCATCTGCATCGTAGTCGTCCTGTTCGTTATGTCCATCTGGTCGCTTGCGGTCATGATCGACCGCGCACTCTACTTCTCCGCCGCCCGCAAGCAGTCGCGTGAGTTCGCGCCGAAGGTGGCCGGGGCGCTGAAGGATGGCCGCCTGGACGAGGCAATCAAGCTCGGCGACCGCAGCAAGAAGTCGCACCTCGCCGAAGTGGTGACCGCCGGCTTGCAGGAGTTCCGCAGCTTCGGCTCGGGCGGCAACATCACCGAGGAGCAGGTGGAGAGCTCGCAGCGCGCGCTCGAACGCTCCGAGGCCATCGTCCACGCCAAGCTGAAGCGCGGCCTCGGCGGACTGGCCACCATCGGTTCCACAGCGCCGTTCATCGGCCTGCTGGGAACGGTCATCGGAATCCTCAACGCCTTCCAGGCCATCGCAACACAGAAGACCTCCGGCATCGGCGCGGTCGCCGGCGGCATCTCGGAGGCGCTGGTCACCACTGCGTTCGGGCTCTTTGTCGCCATCCCCGCCGTCATGACGTTCAACTACTTCACCAACAAGGTGGAGGCATTCGACGTCGAGATGGACAACAGCTCCAGCGAGCTGGTGGACTACTTCATCAAGCAGAGCCACCGGTAACCCTGTTTCCCCGCGTGGATAGAGCAGGGAAGCGGTCGCGGAATCTTTGTAGCGTTTCACTGGGAAACCATGGCCTTCGGAGGCAGGCAAGCGGGCCGCCTCCGAGGGCACACTGGACAAGGTGACGAAGGCAACCACGCGGCAAACCCGGCCCACGCCGGGAACCGCCGAACGGGACATACATTATGAGCATCACCAAACGCGAAGAAGGCAAGAAGGTCAACTCCAACATCAACGTCACGCCCATGGTGGACGTGATGCTGGTGCTACTGATCATCTTCATGGTCATCACTCCCATGTTGAACAACAAGGTCAACGTGGAGCTGCCAGTGGCGTCCGCGGCGGTCATGATGGACAACGCCAACAAAGAGGACGCGGTCATGGTCGCGGTCACGCGCGATGGCAAGACCTTCCTCGGCGCGAACCAGGTCAACGTGGACGACATCGGATCGAAGATCTCCGCGTTGCTGGAGAACAAGACCGACAAAGAGGTCTACCTGCGCGCCGACGTCCGCGCCAACTACGGCAAGGTGATGGACGCAATCGACCAGATTCGCGCGGCCGGCGTGAGCGAGCTTGGCATTATTACCGACAAGCCCGATGAGGACCAGACGGTAAAGAAATAGGCGGCAAAGCCGGCGCAGCGTTCCTTCAACCAAGAGAACCGCACCGGAGAGAACTGGACGGAGAGAACAAGGAGATTTGCTATGGGCATGGGCGGTGGTGGCGGTACAGGCAAAGCGGTTTCGGACATCAATGTCACGCCGCTGATCGACGTTCTTCTGGTGCTTCTGATCATCTTCATGGTGATTGTGCCGGTGACTCCGAAGGGGTTGGCCACGCTGATCCCGCAGCCGCCGAAGAACCCCAACGAGCAACAGCCGAACGACCGGACGATCGTGGTGCAGGTGCTCTCGAACGGCTCTGGCGCGCCTGCCTACAAGATCAACGAGGACTCCTTCGACAAGTCGCAGATCGAGCCGAAGCTGGAAGAGATCTTCGCCACGCGCCAGGAGAAGGTGATGTTCGTCAAGGGTTCGAGCGACCTCGACTTCGGAAAGATCGCCGAGGTCATCAATATGGGCCACCAGGCCGAAGTGGACAACATCGGCCTGATTACGCCAAGGGTTGAAGCCGGACAGTAGCAGCTTCCGTCCGCTCGACCTCGAACACGAGCGCGGTTCCACATGGGGGAAGGCCAAGCGGCCTTCCCCCATCGAGTTTCTGCGATGAATGCTCAGGCTTCCAGTGCGTCGTTCACGTCGCGCACCAGGTTGCGCAGGTAGCTGCGCCGGTTGAGCAGCGCCACCATGGCATCGCGCGCGGCGGCCTTCGCTGTCGCGTCGTCGGCGTCGAGTGCCGCGTCCCACCTCGTCCACAGGGCCTCAAGCTCCGCCTGCGCGGCGGCCATCTTTGCGTCGAAGCTGGATTTGGCGGCGAGCAGGTCCTTGCGCAACTGCGGGTCGTCCTCGCCCATCTGCTTCGCCATGCGCATCTCTTCGAGCTGCATGTTCAACTCGAAGGCCTCTTCGAGCAGGTCTTCCGGGACGATCTGTTTTTTGGATGAGCCGGTGGCGCGGGCTGCGGCGGTGGCAGATGAGGACTGCTCCTCCATCTCGACGCCTTCCAGTTTCAGCAGGTACGCGGTGCGGGCGATGGGGTCTTTGAGGGTGCGGTAGGCGTCGTTGAGGCGGGAGCTTTCAGCCAGCGCTGCGGCCTGTTCGTCCGCGGGGCGGGCGGCGAAGCGGTCGGGGTGCAGCCTGCGGCTCAGCGCGTAGAAGCTCTTCTCCAGCGCGGGCAGGTCGATGACCAGCCTCGCGGGCATAGAGAAGATCGTGAAGTAATCGCTCTGTTCGTCGCCGCCCATTACGTCGAGAAGCTGGAGCCGCAGCCGCAGCTTTTGGTGGAGTGCGGATTGATGAAGTGGAAGGCCTGGCGTAGCAGCGTCTCCTCGTAGTCGAGCACCATGCCGCTGAGGTAGAGGAAGCTCTTGGGATCGACGAAGATGCGGATCGGCGGTGCGCCGCCGGCTGTAGGATCGAGGTGTGCCTGGTTGAAGGCGTAGACGCGGTCGCGCTCGCGTGGCTGCGTGTCGAACTTGATGCTGTAGCTCAGCCCGGAGCAGCCGCCGCCGGTGATGCCCACGCGCAATCCTCCCGCCGCGGGCGAGATATTCTCCTTCGCCATGGCCGCGCGGATGCGCTTCAACGCACGCGGCGTCACACGAATGCCCTTGGCACCGTCGGCATCGCCGTCCGCAGTAAGCGCAGGCTGAGCGGCAGCGGGCGTGGGTGCCGGAGCCATCGCCCCTGTGGGGGTTGCGGTTTGTAGAGCGACCATCGCCATTGTTCCGCCTTCTGGCCTTAGGCCGACGCCGCGACTGCCACGCCAGCCTCTTCGGCCACTCCGTTCTTCTTCTTCCAATCGCCGATGGCGGCGCGGATCGCGTCCTCCGCCAGCACCGAGCAGTGGATCTTGACCGGCGGCAGCGCAAGCTCCTTGACGATGTCGGTGTTGGAGATGGTGAGCGCCTCGCTGACCGTCTTGCCCTTGACCCACTCGGTGGCCAGCGACGAGCTGGCAATCGCCGAGCCGCAGCCGAAGGTCTTGAACTTCGCGTCCTCGATGACCTGCGTCTCCGGGTTGACGCGGATCTGCAAGCGCATTACATCGCCGCACTCCGGCGCGCCCACCAGCCCGGTGCCTACGCTCTCGGAGGACTTGTCCAGCGTGCCGACGTTGCGCGGGTGCTCGTAATGACTCAGTACCTTGTCGCTATATGCCATGTCGATTCTCCTTCGTCCATCCTGATTTGTTAGATGCCCCTGCCAAACTTCCGGTTCCTAGTGCGCGGCCCATTCGATCTTGGTCAGGTCGATGCCTTCCAGCACCATCTCGTAGAGCGGGCTGAGCTCGCGCAGCTTGCGCACCACGTCGATGATCTTGTCGGCCACATAATCTACCTCGGCCCTGGTGTTGAAGCGGCCCAGGCCGAAGCGGATCGAGCTGTGGGCGATCTCGTCGCCCAGGCCGAGCGCCTTCAGCACATAGCTCGGCTCCAGCGTGGCCGAGGTGCAGGCCGAGCCGGACGAGACAGCGATGTCGTTGATTCCCATCAGCAGGCTCTCGCCCTCGACGTAGACGAAGCTCATGTTCAGGTTGCCGGGCAGGTGGTGCTCCATGTTGCCGTTCACCTGGGTGTAGTCCAGCGCGTTCTCCAGCTTGGCGCGCAGATAGTCGCGCAGCTCCTGCTCGCGGAGGGCTTCGGCGGCCATCTCGTTCCTGCATATCTCGCAGGCCGCGCCCATGCCGACGATGCCGGGGACGTTGAGTGTGCCGGAGCGCATTCCACGCTCGTGGCCTCCGCCGTTGATCTGCTCGGTGATCTGCACGCGCGGGTTGCGGCGGCGGACGTAGAGCGCGCCGACGCCCTTCGGCCCGTAGAGCTTGTGCGCGGAGATGCTGAGGACGTCAATGTTGTCGGCCTGCACGTCGACCGGGATCTTGCCCACCGCCTGCACCGCGTCGGTGTGGAACAGAACGCCCTTCTCGTGGCAGATCCTGCCGATCTCGCGGATGGGCTGCACCACTCCAATCTCGTTGTTGGCATACATGATCGAGACCAGAATGGTCTTCTCCGGCCCCTCCGTCACGATGGCGCGCTTCAGGTCGTCCAGGTCGATGAGGCCATCTGCCATCACTGGCAGATAGGTCACGCGGTAGCCCTGCTTCTCCAGCTTCTTGCATGTATCGAGGACCGCCTTGTGCTCGGTGACCTGGGTGATGATGTGGTTGCCGCGTTCACGGTACATCTCCGCGATGCCCTTGATTGCCAGGTTGTTGGATTCGGTGGCGCCGGAGGTGAAGATGATCTCCTTGGCGCTTGCCCCGATCAGCCTGGCGATCTGTTCGCGCGCGGTCTCGACGGCCTTCTCCGCCTCCCAGCCGAACTGGTGGTTGCGGCTGGCCGCGTTGCCGAACTTGCCCGTCAGGTACGGCATCATGGCATCCAGCACGCGCGGATCGAGCGGCGTTGTCGCGTGGTTGTCCATGTACAGCGGTAGATGCACGCCCTCCGGCAGCGGCGTCGCCGAATTGGTGATAATGACGCCGGTGCTGTTCATGCCGTTGACCGTGCCATTATGGCCGTTCCCATTCTCAACATTCATTGCGTAGCTCCCTCATGTTTCTGTCTCCCTGCTCTACGCCGGGAGTGTTACCAATCCGCCGCCCACTGCTGAGTCGGCCTCTCTGTGATGACCTTCGTCCATCTCCACCAGGTCGCTGATGTGAATGTTGCTGAGTAGGTCCTTGATCGAGTCGTTCACCTTGCGCAACGGTTCTTTGATGGTGCAATGCCCGGCCAGGTCGCACGGGCCGTGGATCGTAACGCAGTTGGTGATGAACAGCGGCCCGTCGACGGCCCGGATCACCTCGAAGGCCGAGATCTTCGCCGCCGACCGCGCCAGCGCGTAGCCCCCGTTGGTTCCCGCATGGGAGACCAGCAAGCCCGCGCGCGCCAGCGTCTGCAGGATCTTCGCCAGCAGCGGCGGAGGAATATGGTACGCCTGCGCAATGTCCTTGGCGCTCTGTGCGCCGCCATTCTGTGTGCCGGCGCCACAGGAACTGCCCGGCTGCTCGGCCAGGTACTTGAGCGCCATCAGGGCATAATCCGCTTTTTTGGTCAGACGCAGCATCTGTTGCCTCCCTCGCGCCAGCACTGCACTCAGTCCGTCACGGCTGGATTGGCCCGAATACGCCAATCAGACCGTATTGGTCGTATTTAGTGTACGGCGGATGCAGCCCGCGTGCAAGTCCCAGCCTCACATGACCAACCGCCTCTGCCTTGTGGCGCACGGCGACGGCGGCCCGAAGCGAACGATAGGACTGGGCGTGTATGTACTGGTGATCGTGCAGTGGTGCGACGAGAGGACGGTCCTTCGACGACGCTGGAATGCCTGCTGCGTCAGTCCGCGCGACACACCTGATAAACTCAAGAAAATGGCCCAAGATAAATTACGCATTATTCCCCTTGGGGGCCTTGGTGAGTTCGGCATGAACTGCACCGCCCTCCGCTGGCAGGACGACATTGTCGTTATCGATGCCGGTCTCATGTTTCCCGAAGAAGAGTTGCTGGGCGTCGACATCGTCGTCCCCGACATCAGCTACCTGACGGAAAACCGCGAGAAGGTTCGCGCGATCGTGCTGACCCACGGGCACGAGGACCACATCGGCGGCCTGCCCTGGATCCTCTCCGAGCTGAACGTGCCGGTGTATGGCACGGAGTTCACCCTGGCCTATGTCGAGGGCAAGCTGGAGGAGCACCACCTGCTGGACGACGCCGAGCTGATCGAGATGCTGCCCGGCCGCCGCTTCACTCTAGGGCCGTTCTCCATCCTGCCGATCCGCGTAACGCACAGCCTGGTGGATTGCGTGGCGCTGGCGATCCACACGCCAGTGGGCGTTGTCGTCCACACCGGCGACTTCAAGATCGACCTCTCCTCGCCGGACGGCAAGCCCTTCGACCTGCACTCGTTTGCGGAGCTGGGCAAGCACGGCGTGCTGTGCCTGCTGCAGGACTCGACCAACGTGGACCGGCCCGGTTATACGCCGAGCGAGCGCGCGGTTCGCCCGCGGCTGGACGAGATCTTCGCGCAGACCAAGAAGAAACTCTTCTTCAGTTGTTTTTCCTCGTCGATCCATCGCATTCGCGTTGCCATGGAGCTTGCGCAGGCGCATGGGCGCAAGGTGGCGGTGATCGGCCGCTCGCTGGACAACTCCACGGAGATCGCGCAGGATCTGGGGTATCTGGACCTGCCGCCGGGGCTGATCGTAAACCCCGGTCAGATACGCGAGATGCCGGACAACAAGGTGCTGGTGATGATCTCCGGCACGCAGGGCGAGCCGATGTCGGCGCTCTCTCGGGCGGCGGTGAACAACCATAAGTACGCCCGCATCGATGCGGGCGACACGGTCCTGCTCAGCTCGCGCGTCATTCCAGGCAACGAGAAGTCGATCTACCGCATGATCGACCACCTGGAGCGGCGCGAGGCCAAGGTGATCCACGACGACGGCACGCAGGGCTTGATCCATGTGAGCGGGCACGGGTCGCAGGAGGAGATGCGGCTGATGATCAACCTGATGCGGCCCAAGTTCTTCGTTCCCATCCACGGCGACTATCGCCACCTGAAGCGCCATGCGGAGCTGGCGGGCAACATGGACATCGTCGAAAAGGTGATTCTGTTGGAGGACGGCGAGGTCCTGGAGTTGGACAAGGCCAGCGCGGTCAAGACAGGCAAGGTCGCCGTCGGGCGCGTGTGCATCGATGCGGGCGGCTCCATCGACGTGGTCGAGGACATCATCCTGCGCGACCGCCAGCACATCGGCGAGGGCGGCATCGTACTGCCCATCATCACCATCAACAAGCGCACCGGCAAGGTGGAGGTTGCGCCGGAGATTGTGATACGCGGGTTTACAGTGGACGACCCGGCAATGATCGCCGAGGCCCGCCTGGTGGTGCAGCGCACGCTGGAGAACTCCAGCGACGAGGAGAAGGTCGATTACGGCGTCATCAAAGAGAAGGTACGCAGCGACCTGAAACGCTACATTCAGAAGAACATGAGCCGCCGTCCGCTCATCATGCCGGTCGTCATGGAGGTCTGACGGCCCGCACCCCGATCAGGTCTGCCTGCCGCGATGAATGTAGCGACGGCCCGAGAGGTGGAACTCGCCGCTCAGGACGCGCGCGATGGCCTCCGGGTAGGCGATGTGTTCCTGCTCCAGGATGCGTGCAGAGAGCGTTTCTACGGAGTCCTCGTCCAGAACGGGCACCACGCTCTGTAGGACGATTGCGCCGTGGTCCATCTCCTCATCCACAAAATGCACGGTGCATCCGGCCACCTTCGCCCCATACTCCAGCGCCTGCGACTGCGCATCCAGCCCAGGAAAGGCGGGCAGAAGCGATGGGTGGATATTGAGGATGCGGTTGGGAAAGGCGCGCACAAACTCCGGCGAGAGGATGCGCATGTATCCCGCCAGGCAGACCAGATCGACACGGTGCCGGCGCAGGGATGCGACAACCTCGGCGTCGTGCTCGGCGCGCTTGCGGCCCGCCGACGGAATGGCGACGGCGGGCAGATCCAGGCCGCGCGCGGCCTCGATGCCGGCGGCTGCGGGCAGGTTCGATACAACCACCGCAATCTCCGCCCCCGCCAGACGGCCCGTGCGGATCGCCTCCGCGATGGCCAGAAAGTTCGATCCTCGTCCAGAGAGCAGAATCCCGAGTCGCTGCAAGCCGTGCCTCCTCCTTCAGCCGGCCTCGCGCTCAGTGCCAGGCCGCTCCTCTGAATCGTACTGCATTAGGGGCCGCCGATTGCGAGGTGCGGTGTCGGAGATTGGCGAGATTGCACCTGTCCGGGAGAGATGTTGGGCTGCCACGCGAGATATCAACCGCGAAGCCCCCTGAGATTTGGAACGGCTGGCAATCGACCTGCGCCGCTGTGAACCGGGCCCTGCTCTGAAGAAGGAATGAGAGGCACAGTATGGGCCGTTGTCCTTTCGGCGCCGTACAGCCATGCAGAGTGAGGCTAAACTCTGATGTCGAAGAGCCAGCCCAGACCACGTCCAGACTGACCCGGTATTGTTTAGAATATCTCAGGACTCGAGCAGGGGTATCCTCCTCAATAGAATTCAATTTGCAACGAGGCGAAGGAACCTGTCTCCCTCCCCATTCCGCTGGCAAGCCTGGAGACTCCCACCATGCACCTCCGCATCCTCGCCGCCCGCATCGCAACCGCCGGGCGCATCGCAACCGTAGCGCTTGCTGCTCTGCTCGCGGCAACAGCCGCAACGTTTGCGCAGACTGCGTCCATTGCACAACCCGGCGCGGACCAATCCGCCAACTCCTCGCACGCTTATCTCGGATTCGACCGCAACGACTACCCCGGCGACGCATCCCTCCCCGAACTGCGCAAACACTTCGCCTTCACCGGATACTGGATCACCCCTCCCCCCTACGAGACAGTGAACTCCTGGATCGGCAAGCGCGAGATCCTCCTGCGCGCGGGCTTCGGCTTCGTGGTTCTCGCCAACGGCCGCTTCGACGCGGAGCTGAACCGCGCGGCCAAACATGGCCCCTCCCCCACCGCACTCGGGGGCCAGGACGCCGCCGCCGCCATCGCCGCCGCCCAGCGCGAAGGCTTCCCACCGCAAACAATTCTCTTCCTCGACCAGGAAGAAGGTGGACGTCTACTCCCTGAGCAGGCCAGCTACCTGCTCGCATGGACCGAGGCCGTCGCCCACTCCGATTACCTTCCCGGGGTTTACGCCAGCGGCCAGCCCGTCGCAGATGGCCGCGGCCCCAACGGCAAGCCCGTCACCATCACCACCATTCAAGACATTCGCCAGCGCGTCGCTGAGGGGCATCTCCACCCGATCGCCTTCTGGGCCTTCCAGGACGCCTGCCCGCCCGCTCCCGGCTGCGTCCTTCAGCCGGATCCGCTGCCGCCCAGCGCCAGCGGCACACTGGACGCCGTCGTATGGCAGTTCGCGAAATCCCCACGCAGCAAGCCCATCACTCAGGCCTGCGTCCGCACCTACGCGCGCGACGGCAACTGCGACACCCCCGCCCCCGCTCGCCTCTATGTCGATCTCTCCACCGCCCTCTCACCCGACCCCTCGCACGGACGTTGAGCGACACCCTCTCGCTCCACCGTGCGCCCATCGCCGGCCTGCGCCTCAACCGTGAGGGACTCGCCACAGCCCATTCAAGAGGGACTGCTGTGCTCGATGGCATTCAAATCCTGCGGGGAAGCTCCGGCAACGCGAAGGTCGAGCGTCTCCCGTTTACCATTCAGCCGCCAGCACATGCGCGCCAGCCGTTCTCTCATGCACCCAGTTCGAGATCGTCGAAGCGCCGCCACTTGTAGATGGCGATCGACACAACCCAGCTCAGTGCGAAGACCGCGACGATGCAGTAACCCAGCGCGCCGAAGTTGTCATTCAGCCGACGCACCGTGTCCCAGAACAACCCGCTTACGCGGAAGTGTCCGGCCAGCAGCCCCAGCGCCTCGATCCCTCCCACCGCCAGCGCGACCACCACCGAGACGAAGGTGATCGTCATGTTGTAGTACAGCTTGCGCACCGGCTTGATGAAGGCCCAGCCGTACGCCCCCAGCATCAGGATGCTGTCCGTCGTGTCGATCAGCGACATGCCTGCGGCGAAGAGCACTGGGAAGACCAGGATCGAGGCCATTGAAAGGCCCTTCGATGCCTCGGCCGCGGCGATGCCCAGCAGGCCAATCTCGGTCGCTGTGTCGAAGCCTAGGCCGAAGAGCACGCCCAGCGGGTACATGTGCCAACTGCGCGTGATGAGCGCAAACATCGGGCGGAAGAGCCGCGCGAGAAAGCCGCGGTCGGCCAGCAGCAGGTCGAAGTCCTCTTCGACATACGGCGCCCCGCCGCGCACCCGCACGAAGGCGCGGTAGATGGACCGCAGCACAATCAGATTGACGAATGCGATGCCCAGCAGAAAGACCGCCGACACCAGCGTCCCGACGACGCCGCCGATCTC
>JAJZDL010000014.1 GCA_021851465.1 Acidobacteriota bacterium | reverse complement strand
AAGGGCTGAAGGCCCGCCCTATACGAACTTCAGACTCAGAACACTGAGCATCAACTTGCACCGAATCGACGCTAGCGCATTAAGACAGCCCAAATCATGCCCCATAAGTACAATAGAGTCTAATATTTAGCAGTAAGTCCAATGGAATCTAATTTTTGCGGACACACACCACCCGCAATCGCATGAATCGAATCAACTTACGCCCAAATACCCCCCAGGGGGGAGGGGGGTGCAATAGATTTAGCGTCGTTCGCCGTTACGCAAAGCGATACGCCAGAGGAATCTCCCTCTACCACCGCAGGCCCGCCGTCACCGGAACATAAGACGTGCGTTCGTTCGCCGATGGAAAAACGCTATTGTGCGGGCTCGGTGTGTTGTCCACCCAGACGTAGCGAACCTCGAAGAAGAACTTCGTGTTGCTGGTGTCCCACACCCTCCATGCAAGGCCGGTGCCGATGTTGACTCCGCCTGCATTGTTGGAGAAGAGATTGGTCGTGTCCGAAGGAGTCAGTCCACAGTTCTCTCCCACCGGGCAGCTAAAGCTGAACTCAACAACCTTGCGGTAGAATCCGCCGCCGCCGATGAAGTAGCCGCCATAGTGCTCGGTCGAAAAATACTGGACGGTCGGCTCCAGCGTGAATGACCACAGGTGAACGCTGCCGGCGTTTGCCGGTATCGACTGTTGTAGAACGACTGGGTATGTGGCGACCACCGCCTGCGGGATGCCAAACCGGTCGTAGTTGTACTCCAGCAGCGCCGCATACCGCCGATTCACCCGGTATCCGCCGCCAAGCCGTACGTTCCACCCCGACTGCTGCGAGGCTCGTATTCCGCCAACGGTCGCGTTGTAGCCGCCGCCAAGCTCAAGCGCCAGCTTCAACGATCCATCCGTGTTCCTCCACGGCGTGTTCCACCCCGGCGTGGGCTCCTGTGCGGCGGCGAGCGCAACGCCAACTCCCGCCAGGACGCAGCACAACAGAACCAGGCGAAATTGCAATCGCAGCGTCACATTTGCAGTCTATCAGTCGGCACGCCGCAACGCTCCATGCAGAATCTTTCTTGCAACCCCGGTACACTCTCAACAGGCGTCTCTCCGCCCGAGGTCTTAATCTCCCCCATGAAGAAGCTCTCCATCGTCCTTTCGATCGGCACGGCGATCGCCACCGTGCAGCCTCGTCTACAGGCCCAATCCCAGCTCGCCGCTCAGATGCCCGCCGCCTCCGCTGCTGCCACTCTTCCTGCGCAGGAAGCCAATCCGGTCCCCAGCCAGGACATCGCCAACCGCACGAGCGCCCTCAACAGCCTCTTCAACGACATCTGGCAGGACAAGCTGAAGCACAACCCCGAGTACGCCACCTATCTTGGCGACAAGCGCTACGACGACCAGCTCACCGACTACTCTCCTCGCGCCGTCAACGACGCGCTGGCCCGCGGCCGCGCCTT
This sequence comes from Acidobacteriota bacterium, assembly GCA_021851465.1. Classification (GTDB taxonomy): domain Bacteria; phylum Acidobacteriota; class Terriglobia; order Terriglobales; family Acidobacteriaceae; genus Edaphobacter. The sequence goes on along the minus strand of JAJZDL010000014.1, from coordinate 21,801 downwards.
CATCGACCGCCTCGCAGCCATCGACACCGCTGGCCTTCCCCATCAAGTCCAACTCTCCGCCCAGCTCATGCTGCGCTCCCTCATCGAGGACCAGGAGGCTGCGCAGTTCAAGGAGTGGGAGATGCCCGTCACCCAGTTCGACGGCATCCAGCTCGACCTGCCTCAGCTCGCCGCCCACACCTCCTTCGACTCCGCCGACGATTACGACCGCTACATCGCCCGCCTCGCCAAGGTTCCACTCGCCTTCTCGCAGACCATGACCAACCTCCAGTCCGGCCTCGACGACCACCGAACGCCGCCCCGCTTCCTCATGCAGAAGGCCCTCGCCCAGACCCAGGCCATCGCCGCCCAAAAGCCCGCCGACAGTCCCTTTGCCCTCCCGTTGAAAAAGTTCCCCGCCTCCATCGACGCGCAGCAGCGCAAGCGCATCGCAGACGACCTGCTCGACGCCATCGCCACCAACGTCCTGCCCTCCTACCAGCGCTTCGCCAAGTTCCTCGCCGTCGCCTACATCCCCAACTGCCGCACCGATCCCGGCCTCTGGGCGCTGCCCGACGGCGACGCCTACTACGCATTCCTCGTCCGCCGCAGCACCACACTGGACAAGACACCCGCCCAGATCCACCAGATCGGCCTCGACGAGGTCGCCCGAGACCAGGCCCAGATGCTGGCCATCGTGCATAAGCTAGGCTTCGCCGACCAGAAGTCCTTCAACGCCGCGCTCCAGGCAAACCCCAAGCTCCACCCCGCCTCCGCCGACGCACTCCTCGCCGCATACAAAGGCTACATCGCGCAGATGCAGCCCCGCCTGCCGCAGCTCTTCGGCACCCTGCCCAAGGCCGCGCTGGAAGTCGTCGCCATGCCAGACTACATGGCCCCCGACCAGGCCGCCGCCTTCTACGATCAAGGCACGCCGGACGGCAAGCGTCCCGGACAGATCGACATCAACACCTACCACTTCGCCGACCGCTCCCTCGCCGATGTCGAGGCCGTCGCCTACCACGAAGGAATCCCCGGCCACCACCTGCAAATTTCAATCCAGCAGGAGCTGTCCGACCTTCCCGCCTTCCGCCAGCAGGCCTACTACACCGCATACACCGAGGGCTGGGCGCTCTACGCCGAGCGCCTCGGCAAGGAGATCGGCTTCTACCAGGACCCCTACTCCGACTACGGACGCCTCGAAGCAGACATGTGGCGCGCCATCCGCCTCGTCGTCGATACAGGCGTCCACTCCCAGCACTGGACTCGCCAGCAGATGGTCGATTACTTCCACCAGTACTCCGGCCTCGACGAGACCAACATCCAGTCCGAGACCGACCGCTACATCGCATGGCCCGCGCAAGCCCTCGGCTATAAAATGGGCCAGCTCAAGATCCTCGAACTCCGCGACCGCGCCAAGTCCGCCCTCGGCCCCAAGTTCGACCTCCGCGCCTTCCACGACGTCGTCCTCGACTCCGGCGCGCTCCCTCTCGACATCCTCGACACCCAGGTCAACACCTGGATCCACTCCCAGTTTCCCCCACAAGCCCCCACCCCGTAGCCCAACTCCGCCACCCCAAACGCCAATGATCCCATCCTCCCAACCTGCGTGGGACGATGGGATCACCCATTATCGGCAACTCAACCTCAACCTACCGGTGCCCGCCACCGCCACCACCGCCGCCGCCGTGGAATCCGCCGCCTCCGCCACCGAACCCACCACCGCCGCCATGGAAGCCGCCGCCGCTGAATCCACCGCCACCACGAAAACCGCCGCCAAACGCGCCGCCGAACCCGCGCCCAGCCGTTGCAATTCCACGCCCGCCCACCGGAGAAGCAATGGTTCCACCGCGAAGACCATTGCCGCCACGGATCCCATTGCCGGCATTGTACGGTCCGCGCATTCCATAGCCGTAACCGCCATAGCCGCCGTAACCGCCACCGTAGTAGCCGCCGCCAAAGCCATAGCCCGGATAGATAAACCCGCCGCCGTACAGGTACCACGGCGAGTAGAAACCATCCCCAAATGCGCCCCAGAAGAGTCCGTCTCCCGGCATCCATGTGTACATGGACATGTATGGATCCCACATCCAGCCCGGATCGTAGTCTTCGCCCGCGTACTGCTCGGCCATGTTCAGGTTCGCCTGGCCCAGATAGTTTGAGCGCAGCTCGCTCCAGTTGTACAGCGCGTCCGTGCTCGCCACCTCATCGTCGTTGAAGTTCTGCGGCTTGGCCGGTTGGCCGTCGATCGCCAGTTGATGGTGGGCCTTCACTCTGATCCATTTCTTCGCTGTCAGAGATGGCGATACCGCAGCCTCACCATCGAAGACGCGCATCGTGCCCATGGTCGCGCTGATCGCGTTGAACTCGTACAGCCCGTCCTTCAGCAGCACCGTCTGCGACGGCCCCTGGTCCACCAGCAAGGTGTTCTGCTTGTATAGCTGATCGACCTCGATCTCGGCGCTCCCCCGGTCGATCTGCACCTCGGTCTTCAGCAGTGTAGGTGAGACCATAGTGACGGAACTGTTGTCGCCCAGGCGCAGAAACACGCCCGGAGTCAGCAACACCTCCACCTTCCCACTGATCGTTGCAACCGTCTGGCCCTGCGCCAACTCCGCGTTGCCAACGGATTTAGACGTCAGTGGCTCCCCGTCGATGGTGGCCTGGCCTTCCACATAATTGACCGTCCCAGGGCGTGCGGCGTTCATATTCTGCTGCGCGGCAGGGCTCATATTCTGCTGCGTAGCGGCGTTCATATTCTGCTGTGCAGCAGGGTTCATGTTCTGCTGCGCGGCAGGGCTCATATTCTGCTGTGCAGCAGGGTTCATATTCTGCTGTGCAGCAGGGTTCAGGTTCTGCTCTGCGGCAGGGTTCATGTTCTGTGCAGCAGGGTTCAGGTTCTGCTGGACGGCAGGATTCATCTCCGGCGCAACAGCGTTCATGCTCTGGGCGAACGCTACGGTAACGAAGAGACTCGTCGCCAGGGAAAGCAGCGAAATTGCTCTCAACCTTGGCATTCTTCCAACCTCCGCTTCCTTAGATGCCCTAGGGGGTGAAATGGATCGCGGCGGAACATCTTTAATCCGTTGCGAAAAACCCAGAATAACTGTTCGTTATAACCCTATCATGCATGGTTAGTTGTGCCCTGGCGACCGCGGAGAGCTTCGCTGAGTTCCGGGTTCCCTGCCCCTTGAATCCTTTGCCGAACGACTGCCGATCGCGCCTTGCAGCGGAAAACGCATCGCGCGGAACCGGCAAGCAGCACTTCCAACTATACTGGTCGCGCCCGAAGATCGGACACCGCGTGTTCCCCGCACTGAAGAGAACCGCTGTGGGCCCCCCGCAACAGGCCGATATAGCTGAACTAGGAGAGTATATGGCAGAGCAGGTTCGTACGCGCACGATTCGACCTATGACAATCTTGCCGGTTGTACTGATGCTTGCCACGTTTCCCGTGCACGCGCAAACGGCTCCCACGCCGGCCCCGACGCAAAACCCGTCACCAAGCCCAACTCCCTCTGCTGCGCAGGCCGCGCGCCGCAGCTTCGGCCCCGCAATCGGCGTGCCCGTCGCCGGAATGCCCTTTGTCCACGACCCCTCCACCGTGGTGCGTTTCCACGGCCAGTACTACGTCTTTTCCACCGGCCGCGGAGCGCCCTTCTACTCCTCGCCCGATGCCGTCACCTGGACCCGCGAGGGCAGCGTCTTCACCCAGATTCCTGACGACGTACACGCCGCAGTGCCCAAAAACGATGGTGCCAACGTATGGGCACCGGACATCATCCGTCTCAACGGCCAGTTCTATCTCTACTACGCAGTCTCCAGTTGGGGATCGTTCCAATCCGCGATTGGACTCGCCACCAACCCCGTGCTCGATCCCAAGGATCCCGCCTATAAGTGGATCGACCGCGGCGTTGTTGTTACCTCCAACGGCACGGAAGACCTCAACGCCATCGATCCAGGAGTCATCCTCGCTCCCGACGGCACCCTCTGGATCTGCTACGGCTCCTACCACGGCAGCATCCGCGTCACCCAGCTCGATCCGAAGACCGGCTTGGCGCTCAAGCCCAACACCCTCGGCGCTCCCATCGCCACGGCGCGTGAGTCCGAGGCCTCCGACATTATCTTCCACAACGGCTTCTTCTACCTCTTCGTCAATCACGGAAGCTGCTGCAAAGGGAAAAACAGCGAGTACAACATCCGTGTCGGGCGCGCGCGCGTCATCACCGGCCCCTACCTCGACAAGCACGGCATCGCAATGACCGACGGCGGCGGCTCCCTCTTCCTCGCCGCCCACGACCATCGCATCGGCCCCGGCCACTTCGGTCGCGTCGTCGATTACGACTCCCCCGCTGGTTCCGATGGCCCCGAGCGCTTCAGCATCCACTACGAGGCCGACCTCACCCACGGCGCTCGCTCCGTCCTGGACATTCGCCCATTGCTCTGGTCCTCCGACGGATGGCCCATCGCCGGTGACAACCTCGTCCCCGGCAACTATCAGATCGTCTCCCGCCTGAGCGAGAACACGCTGGAGGAGCACGTCCCAGCCCCGCCCGCAAAGCCCACCGACCCAGCCGTCGCCGCAACATCCGCCTCAACCGCCGCCGCGCCCACGCTCCATCTGGCCCGCTACCTCACCCTCGACGTGCAACAATGGGCCATCGCGCCCGTCGGTGCCTTCTATAAGATCGTCAACCTCGCAACCGGAGACGCGATCGGTCTCTCCGCATCCGCGCCCGCCGATTCCGCCATCGAACTCGCCCCATACACCGGCGCGGACACCCAGCTCTGGGGCCTCGACCAGTTCCCCGACGGCAGTTATCGTATCCGCAACAAGGCCACCGGCCTTGCGCTCGCCGCCTCTGCCTCCGCAACGGATCCCAGCAGCCTCATCGCCGCCCCCTTCACCCGCGACGACCTCCACCTATGGAACATCGCCACGCCATAAGCCGCCGCGCTCGCCTCCTCGGTTGCCCGCATGGACTAGACTGAGACGATGCGTCTGACCCCGGTCTTCCTGCTCTCCGCAACCGATGCCGCACACTTCCCCTCCCCGGCGAAGGCCTTCGGCGCACCGGAGATCGCCTTCCTCGGCCGCTCCAACGTAGGCAAGTCGTCGCTCATCAACGCCCTGCTCGGCTCCAAGCAGGCGCACACCTCGTCCACCCCCGGACGCACGCGCGCCATCAACTTCTTTGCCCTGCATGAAGGCGCGGGCGACAAGATCAAGCCGCGCCCCACGCTCATCTTCGCCGATCTACCCGGCTACGGCTACGCCAAGATCTCCCGTTCCATCTCCGCCGAGTGGCCCAACTTCATCGAGCCCTATCTCCGCCAGCGCGCGGCCCTCGCCCTCGCCGTCTGCCTGGTCGATAGCAACATCCCGCCGCAGCCCAGCGACCGCCAGCTCATCGACTTCTTCCGCCAGACGCAGCGCCCCTTCCTGGTTGTCGCCACCAAGTCGGACCGGCTCTCCGGCAACGCGCTCGCCAAGTCGCTCGCTGCGTTGAAGCGCGAGCATGAGATCGATGAAATTCTTCCTGTCTCCATCAAATCCGATGCCGGTTGCAAAGTCCTTTGGCCGCGCCTCCTCTCTCTCGCCGAATGACCCCGATCAGTCGCCGAGTCGTTGCCGCTCTTCTTCCGTGAGCCACACCCAGCGGCCGCCGCGCCGCGCCTCACGCAGGTACTGCGCAACCCGCTCGATCCAGCGTCTGCGAACCATGTCCTCGGCGGGGAGGAACGCCCGCACGCGCTCATCCAACGCCCGCAGATCGGCGGCATTCACCGCGGGCAGATAATGCTCGCCGAACCGATCGCGAGACGGATCCATGCTGCGCCGTGTGTGCCGATCGTCGTCCGGCCCGTCTATCGACCGCACCAACATCCCTGCGGCCTGCAACTCACGGATGCTTTCGTTCTGTAGGATCGGTTGCGCAGCCTGGTGCGCTCCGGTCAGCAGGAGATCGGGCAGAACGCCGCGCTCCACCATCTCGCACAACGCTGCGTCGACATCGGCGGTCAATCCAACGCTGAGCGGTCGCCGTTGCCGCACCTGGTTCTTCAACGCGCGCAGTGCCTCGTCCAGCGTGTTCACCACAAAGTCCAGCTCGCCACGCCGCATCGCCGCCTTCACAGCGGCGGCGTCGGCGTCGATGGCCAGCGTCGCCCCGCCCGCTATGCTGACAGCGGCGGGCGCTCCGCTCGCCGCGCACCCCGCGCCACAGCACAACACCAGGCAACCGCCCCAATCGTCCCGCACATCGACCAGGCGTCCATACAGGCGGAGCGTCTCCAGTTGGCGGTCGCCGGCATCTGCAGTCTGCATTCATGCCTTCCGTAGATGAAGAAGCCCCGCAACATTTCGGTTGCAGGGCTCCTTCCATAATCCAATGCAAGTCCTTCGTTTATTCGCCGTAGTAGTCGAGGCCGAGGTGCGTGATCAGGTCCTCGCCCATGATGTGCCGCAGCGTGTTCTTCATCTTCATCGACTGAATGAACAAGTCGTGCTCGGGATAGACACCCGGCGCGCTGTCCGGCGCCTTGAAGTAGAAGCTGAGCCACTCCTGGATTCCCAGCCCGCGCAGGCTCGGGGTTCGCGCGGCAAGATCCATGAAGAGGCACAGGTCGAGCGCCAGCGGGGCCGCCAGGATCGAGTCGCGACACAGGAAGTCCACCTTGAGCTGCATCGGGTACCCGAGCCAGCCGAAGATGTCGATGTTGTCCCAACTCTCTTTGTTGTCGGCACGCGGCGGGTAGTAGTTGATGCGGATCTTATGGTAAATGTCCTTGTAAAGATCGGGATGCAGATCGGGCTGCAGAATCATCTCCAGCAGTCCCAGCTTCGACTCTTCCTTGGTCTTGAACGACCCTGGCTCGTCCAGGACCTCGCCGTCCCGGTTGCCCAGAATGTTGGTGGAGAACCAGCCACTGACACCCAACATGCGCGTCTTGAAGGCAGGCGCCAGAACGCTCTTCATAAACGTCTGCCCTGTCTTGAAGTCCCTGCCGCAGATCGGAGCGTTCATCTTGCGCGACAGCTCGTTCATCGCCGGAATGTCCACCGTCAGATTGGGCGCTCCGTTGATGAACGGAATCCCCTCGGTCAGCGCGGCCCACGCATACAGTTGCGAAGGCGCGATCCCCGGGTCGTCGTTCTCCATCCCCTTCTCGAACGCCGCCAGCGACTGGTGGACCGCCGTCGGCTCCAGGAAGATCTCCGTCGATCCGGTCCAGATCATCACCTGCCGGTCGGTCTTCGTCTTGAACGCCTGAATGTCCTTGCGAATCTGCTCGGCCAGGTCGCGCTTGTTCTTGCCCGTCTTGATGTGCGTGCCAGTCAAGCGCTTCACATAGTGCTGGTCGAACGCCGCCGGCATCGGCTTGATCGACTCCAGAAAGGGCCGAATCTTCTCCAACGTCTCGTTGTCCAGAACCTGCGCCGTCTTCGACGCGTCGTACAGGTTCCCCCCGAAGATGTCCCACCCAGTAAACACCAGGTCGTCCAGCTTGGAGATCGGCAGAAAGTCCCGCATCAGCGGGCTTGTACCGTCTGTGCGCTTGCCCAGGCGAATGGTCCCCATCTGCGTCAGCGACCCGATCGGCTTGGCGAGCCCTTGGCGGATCGCCTCTACGCCGGCGATGAGAGTGGTGCAGACCGCTCCCATGCCGACCGTCATTATTCCAAGTTTTCCTTTAGCTGGCTGGATGCTGGCCGCCTCTTGCGTGGCGGTCCTGGGTGTAGACATGCTTCGCATTCCCTTTCTGTCCTGCAATATGGTTGAGTCTCTTCCGTTCTGTCGCGCTTCTTCCGTTCTGTCGGAATCTTCAGTATAGTCCTTTGCGCCAGCACGCGGCTCCGTCTCCCTCGCGCAGGCTCCACCGCTCAGCCCGCCTCGCTGCGCATCCTGTTCTTCCAGTGCGACACGACGAACCACACACCCCCCCCCGCCAGCACGGCCTCCACCCCCAAATGGAAGCGGTGGAATATCTCCTTGAAGCGCGGATCGCTGTTCCACGACGCGCCCAGCCGCATCCCGATGTACGCCAGCGCATAGCACCACGGCCACGACCCCGCAAACGTATAGATATGGAACCGCGCCTGGTTCATCTTCGCCACCCCAGCCGGAAACGCGATGAACGTGCGCACGATCGGCAGCATCCGCCCCACCAGCACCGCGATCGACCCATGGCGCGCAAAGAAATGGTCCACGCGGTCCAGATCGCGCCGGCTCAGCAGCAGCCATCTCCCATAGCGCTCCACCATCGGCCGCCCGCCGCGCGCCCCCACCCAGTACGCCGGAATCGACCCCAGGTTCGACGCCAGCGACGCCAGCGACGCCAGCAGCACAAGCTGCATCTGCACCTGCATCTGCGTCTGCCCCAGCGTATGCACCAACGCCACGCCCGCCAGCGGCATAATGACCTCGCTCGGAATCGGGATGCACGCCGACTGCACCGCCATCAGCAGCACAACGCCAGCGTACCCGCCGCCCGCAACCACCCCAACCAGCAACCCAATGATCTTCTCACCCATGCAGATGCAGTATACCCGCGCCACCCGCAAAATACCGTCATCCTGAGCGGAGGAACTCTCGGCCTCATCGTGAGTCGCGCAGTCGAAGGACCTGCGGTTGTCCTTTTGCTTGTCATTCCCGAAGGGAATCTGCTTTCCCGTTGCCATGCGCCCGTCGGAGAGTCCCCCTTACGGCCGCGTCCCCAGCGCATTGTTCTTCACCCCCACCGACAGCGGCGTTACTGACATCTGACGATTTGTCGCGTTGCAAGGTCGGATTCGTTACACTTGGATATCGATGAAAGTTTTGGATAACTCGACGAGTATGCAAAACACCGAGCATTTTGATGTTGGTCGGTTGACGATGGGCTTGTCTACGAACCGAGAGCAAAAATCGGCACTTGGTCAGTTTCTGACTCCATATTCGATCGCGCAATTCATGGCCTCCTTATTTACAAAAAAAACCTTTGAATCCTGCCGCCTCCTCGATCCGGGCGCTGGGCTTGGTGCTTTGACGGGTGCGTTTATAGAGCGTTGGAGGGCGCGCCAGATATTGTCAAGCTGCCGCAGGCTAATGTTGATAATGTTAGGGGGGGCCAGTGAACAGAGACTCTAGCGAATTCGACTACGCTTTGCTGCTTAAGGCTGAGTTCCCCCAACAGACCGTTGCTCGCTCGCCGCGCCCGCTCGCTCTGGATCTCTTCTCTGGGTGTGGCGGCCTCGCTCTTGGCTTTGAGGCGGCAGGCTTCGACACCATCGGTTTCGAGATGGATCAGGATGCCTGCTCAACCTACAACGGCAATCTCTCCGGCAAGTGTCATCAACTATTCCTGAAGCCGAATATGGAACTGGTACATGATCGTCATGTGGACATCATTATCGGTGGCCCGCCTTGCCAGCCTTTTAGCGTCGTCGGAAGCCAGCGAGGAAAGCTCGACGACCGTGATGGGTTTCCCGCGTTCCTCAGTGCGATGCGGAGATATGAGCCGAAACTGGCGATCTTCGAGAACGTAAGAGGAATGCTCTATCGAAATCGCGAATACTTTGAGCTAATCCGCACAGAGATGCGCGACTTGGGATACGCGATATCTTGGCGCCTACTCAATGCTGTCGACTTCCGTGTTCCGCAGAACCGGGAGCGGCTCGTTGTCGTTGCGCACCGCAAAGAATGGAACTTCCCGGCCCCTAACAGTACCCACGGCCAGGTTACAGTTGGCCAGGCCCTCGCGGGTGCCACGATGCAGGACGGAGAACCATTCAGATTCTTGACTGAATCAATGGATAAGTACGTAGCCACCTATGAAGCAAAGTCGAAATGTATCAATCCTCGCGACCTGAGTATGGAACGACCGAGTCGAACCGTCACATGTAGAAATCTTGCCGCCGCAACCGCGGACATGTTGCGAATCAAGATGCCCGACGGCAGGAGGCGCATGCTCACAGAGAGAGAAGGAGCAAGGCTGCAGAGCTTCCCCGACTGGTTCACCTTCAGCGGCCCGGAAGCCAAGAGATTCGAGCAGATTGGCAATGCGGTGGCGCCCCTATTCGCAAAGGCAATCGGCAAAGCGGCACTAGACGCCATATCGCTCCCCGATCTATCGGAAATTCGAATAAGACAAATGAATGAGCTTGACGAGCAAATCAGACTGTATGCATAGGTGAAATATGGCAGGCAGCAAGAAGCCGCGGCACAAACGACGGATTCTGGCCGGAACAAAGTCGCTCGCAGGACGCAAGGTCAATGAGGCATTGGCTCTGCTCCTAAATGCGGGCGTACCAGTGGGATCATTGACCGCTATCGGCAAGGATCGTATCGCCCTCGCATTGCTGTCCATTGCTAATATGAAACCCGGAACCCCGTGGAGCGAAGCGGCTATCCATGGTGATGGTGCGAATTGGAGACTTACCTCACGGCAGATCATCAACTTTCAGAATAAGTTCTGGAAACAGCGGATATCGTCCGGCTCATACGACGACATCCGAAGGGCTGACCTTGAACCCTTGCTACTTGCCGGTATTGCAGTGGCAAGTGCGGGACACCCTAACGCCAACCAGAACAATCCAACGCGCAGCTATGCTGTCCACCCGGAAGCGGGTGCCCTGTTACGGTCATTTGGCTCGCCGCAGGCACCGGTCGAAGTTGCCCGCTTTCTTGAACGAATGGGGTCGCTCGAAGAGCGAATGGAACGACGACGTCCGCTCAAAATCGGAGCACGACTGCCGGATGGCAACCTGATCGAACTTACCAAGGGCGAGCACAACGCTCTGCAAAAGGCGATTTTGGAACTCTTCATCCCGAGATTCGCCCCTGATGCGAACGTGCTATACATCGGAGATGCGTCCAAAAAGTATCTTCACGTTGACGCGGAGGGACTGAAGAAGCTCGGTTTGAATCAGATCGCGCACGACATGCTTCCCGATATTGTCGTGTTGGATACGAAGAACCAATGGCTCCTCCTGATTGAGGCGGTCCACTCCTCCAATCCCGTCTCTAAGCTGCGCCACCTCGCTCTTGAGGAGTTTACCGCCGGATGCCCGCTTCCAAAAGTCTTTGTAAGTGTGTTCGCTACCCGAAAGGAATTCAGACGCTGGGTCTTCGACATAAGTTGGGAAACAGAAGTCTGGCTTGCAGATTCGCCCGACCATCTGATTCACTTCAACGGCGTCCGTTATCTTGGACCTCATCCTGCACCCGAACGTGGATGAGCCTCCGCGAAGACTCCGTTTGACGAGCATATGGGTGCCCTCGACCCAATTCGACGCAGCGAGAATATGCGCCGTATCCGCAGCAAGGACACAAAGCCGGAAAAAGCGCTGCGCTCGCTGCTGCACCGTGCTGGCTATCGCTTCCGAATCCACAGCAGCAAGCTGCCCGGCAGCCCCGACATTGTCTTTCCCGCCAGACGCAAGGTGATATTTGTACACGGCTGCTTCTGGCATCAGCACTCCCGGTGCGGAGCGGGAATTGTGCCTGCCACCCGGCGGGAATACTGGGTTCCAAAACTGAAGCGAAACGAGGATCGGGACCGCCGCGCCAAGCTTGATTTAGCCCGCTTAGGCTGGAAATCGCTGACCGTCTGGGAGTGCGAGATAGAGAAGAATCCAGCAGCGGCCCTTCGCATCTCGATGTTTTTCTCGACCAACAGCCAGGCGTCGGGCGACGCCATAGTCTTCGGTTCCAGGGCTTCATAGCGAATTGGTCAAGCTGTTCTCAAGCTCAACGGCAGGTCTTGTATTTGTCACCGCGTTCCCGTCACGGGGATTGATGACTCGCTACCTCGCCGAAATCGCCTGGGAGACTGAGGTTTGGGTGGCTGACGCTCCCACACATCTAATCCACTTTAACGGAGCAAGGTATCTAGGGCCTCACTGAAACCGATGGCAACCGCCGGTCGCCGGGCACCCAATTCATCGCGCGAACCCTTCCCCAAAATCTCGTCAAGTAAAATTGCAAACAAGTAAATCCAGACAGAATAAACCCGCCAGTCCGCCAAAACCTTCGCCTTACGCCGGAGGGTGCAGCATCCGCTCGAAGACCTGCGCGATGTAGCTCACCGCGTTCATGGTGTTCTCGTAGTGCATCCGCTTCGGCCCGATCACTCCCACCGTCCCGCGCCCATCGCCCGCCATCCGCGCCGACGCCGCGATCGGCACCAGCCCGGCCATCTCCGGCGCGTGCTCCTCTAGGTCGAAGTACGTTGCCTATATCGTTCTTTCGTTGAGCCACCGATCGCACTCCCGGCAAGCGACGAAAGCAGTTCTATCTGCCGAAGCGTTGTTTGGGTTGCATCTGCTGCATCATGCGCTGTTGGGCTTTCATGCCGGTTCCACCGCCCATGGACTTGAACATCTTTCGCATCTGCGCGTACTGCCGGAGGAGGTTGTTGACCTCCTGTACCGTGGTGCCGGAGCCGCGGGCGATGCGTTTGCGGCGGCTGCCGTTGATGATCTCGTGGTCGCGGCGTTCCTTGGCGGTCATCGAGTCGATAATCACCTCGATGCGGTTGAACTGGCCCTCATCCACGTTCTCGACGGCCTGCGCCATGCCGGCGAAGGGGCCGACAGAGGGCAGCATCTTCATGATGGACTTCATGGACCCCATTTTTTTGATCTGACGGAGCTGCTCGCGGAAGTCGTCGAGGGAGAAGCCGTCGCCGGAGAGGGCCTTCTTGGCGAACTGCTCGGCCTTGCCGCGGTCGAGTTTCTCCTCGGCGCGCTCTAAAAGTGTGGCGATGTCGCCCATGCCGAGGATGCGCCCGACGATGCGGTCGGGATGGAAGGGCTCAAAGGCGTCCACCTTCTCGCCTGTTCCCAAAAACTTGATCGGCGCTCCAGTGACGTGGCGGATGGAGAGGGCTGCGCCGCCGCGCGCGTCGCCGTCCATCTTGGTGAGGATGACGCCGGTCAGCGCCAGCAGATCGTGAAACGCCTTCGCCGACTTCACCGCGTCCTGCCCAGTCATGGCGTCGGCAACAAAGAGGATCTCGCTGGGGTTGAGCAGCTTCTTGAGCGCGGCCATCTCCTCCATCAGGTCGGCGGCGATCTGGTTGCGGCCTGCGGTATCGACGATGAGAATGTCGCAGCCGAAGCTGGCGGCGTCGCGTCGCGCCTCCTTCGCCAGGCGCAGAACGTCGTCGGTGCCGTGCGTCGCGGCGGGATCGAGCTTTCCCTCGTAGAGACTTGCACCGATGGACTGCGCAACGATGCGCAACTGTTCGCGCGCGGCGGGACGGTAGACATCGACCGAGACCAGCATGGGTCGATGGCCGGCCTTCTTCAACCAGCCCGCGAGCTTCGCCGAGGTGGTCGTCTTACCGCCGCCTTGCAGCCCGGCCATCAGCACCACGCTGGGCGGCTGCGAGCTGGTGCGGAAGCGCGCCGTGTCCTTGCCCAGGATCGCGATCAGCTCGTCGTGGACGATCTTGACGATCTGCTCCGAGGGAGAGAGAGCGGTGGTCACCTGCGTGCCCAGCGCACGGACGCGGATGTGCTCGACCAGCTCGGTGACGACGGAGAGGCTGACGTCGGCCTCGATGAGGGCGAGGCGGATCTCGCGCATCGCCTCGCCGATGTTCTCGTCGGTGATGGTGCCCTGGCCGCGCAGGGCCTTGAAGGAACGCTGGAGTTTGTCGCTTAGGGTCTCGAACATACTACGTTCAGTTTAGCAGCGAGAAGCGGATTCCTCCGCTACGCTGGAATGACAAAAGGCGTCGTGGAATGGCAAACAAACGAACAGGCAACAACAAGAGCCAATGCGAAGATTCTTCGCTGCGCTCAGAATGACAAGCAAGAGGTGTTGCGCTGTGACAACAAGCGGCGTGGCACACTGAGGTTGCGAAGACCCGCAAATCGAGAGCGGGACGCAGGCCTTGCTATTTAGATGAGTGGCGTGCCGGACGCTCGCCGGAGTTGCGATATGCGTCCCGGAACGATTACTTCTTTCCGCCGAACTGGCAGAAGAGAGAGACAGTGCCGAGGATATAGTTCTGACCGTATGTTGCGATCTGGGCGCCATTAATCGTCGTTGCAAGGAATTGCTGGCGCTCATAGCGGAACTCTGGACGAATGCCCCAGTGAGGGCCTGCATAGATGCTGGCACCGCCACCAAAGCCGATATAGTAACCATTCTGGCTGGCAGACGCTTTTATGCCGCCGCCGGATCCAACCGCCGTCTCCGAGAGGCCCCCGCCCGCGACCAAAACATACGGAACAACCCCTTTGGACTTGATCAGGGAGACGCGATAGACGCCGCCATAGGACTGAATATGTCCAGATAGTTTAACCCCATTTTGGGTCTCCGAACCCAACATCTGGTAAGAGTATTCGAACCCAAGGGAGGACATGCGATTGAAGTTGTATGCACCCGCTCCGCCGAAAGCGACATGCTTTTTGGTGTCGACTGTCTCCGATCCAGAGAGGTTGCTGAAACCAATGTTACCGGAAACGTCTACCGACCGAGCCACAACCTGCGCGCGGAGGGGAGAGGACAGGGTCAGGAGAACGAATAAGGAAACGACGGAAGACTTGAGCATATAGCGCACGATTTTCGGCCCTTTCATTTCTGGTCTAATTCCTTTTTTGTGATGAGGGATTTGAAGCAATTTCCCAGTCCGTTCAAGAACACAGCCAGCCGGTTTGAATATGGCCCCTGAACCAGGGAAGACAGGCAAGGGCGGTCCTACGCAGTGCTGCTCTGCGCATGGAAGTTTCAGGTTCCATGACACTTCAACAGGCTATGTTCTTGACGGAGATGACCTTATTCTCTGGCAGTCGTCTATTGCAAGTAAAAATGTGAGGTCGCAATCAAAACAGGCAACCTCAAAGCAGATGAGAAGATGCTGGCGCGAGTAGGTGTGGCGGAGAAGTGGATTTCTCCGCTACGCTGCGGAATGACAAACAAATGAGCTGGCAACAGCAAGAACCAATGGGGGATGTAACGCAGGGTGCTGGCGAGGTTGGTGCGGGCAGCGCGGATAGGGCGAATGACGCGGCGGGCGGCGCGGATAATTGAGGAATGAGAAGAGGTGCTCCGATTTCGGACTACGCGCGCGTACAGGCCGCGGAAGTTCCCGGTGCGGGGGCTGTGGTGCGTACGCGGGTGGAGGCGGCGGGCAACGCGAAGATGGTGCGCGAGTACCTGGGCTATCTGCGCGTGGAGAAGGGGGCGCGGCCCGCAACGTGCGAAGCGTATGCGCGCGACCTGGAGCAGTTCGCCGAGCAGGTGGAGCGGCGCGATGCACTGCTGCTGACGGCGGAGGAGGACGACGTAAAGGACTTCATGGCGCGGATGCGCACGAACCATGTGGATGCGCGGAGTGTAGCGCGAAAGCTTAGCTGCCTGCGCGGGTTCTATCGCTGGCTGCTGCTGGACAAGCGCATCGCACACGACCCGACGGTGAACATAGAGTCGCCCGCAAGCTGGAAGGTTCTGCCGAAGTCGCTGACCGAGAGCGAGGTCGCCGAGATGCTGGACCGGCTGGGCACGACGGCGCACAATCCAGACACGGCGCACGGTGGTGTTGCGGCCGCTGCACTGGCGCTACGCGACCATGCGATCCTCGAGCTGCTGTACGCAGATGGGCTGCGCGTGGGCGAGATCGTTGCGCTTGGCGAGGAGGACCTGCATCTGGATCAGGCGCGGGCGCAGGTGCGCGGCAAGGGGGACAAGGAGCGCATCGTGCCGCTGGGACGCAGAGCGGTGGAAGCGCTGGAAGAGTACATAAAGCACGGGCGGCCTGCGCTGGCGCGGGTTGGCTTGCATCGGGCCGCAATGGGGCCGCGCGCGCTGTTTCTCAGCGTGCGCGGCCATGCACTGACGCGGCAGTGGGTCTGGGAGATGGTGCGCGCAGCCTCGGGCGCGGTGGATGGGAGCGTCCACAGGGCAAGTCCACACATGTTGCGCCACAGTTGCGCGACGCACATGGTGGAGCATGGGGCGGACCTGCGCAGCGTACAGCGGCTGCTGGGCCACGCGGACATTGCGACCACGCAGATCTATACGCACGTTGCGATGGAGCACTTGAAACAGGTGCATCGCAATCACCATCCGAGAGGCAAGAGAAAGCTGCGCGCAGGGAGCATTGCAGAGGTTGCAGGCAATCTGGTGGAACAAACATGAAGGCAGACGCCACACAGTTCGATGCGCTGGCCGAGAGGTTTCTCGCGGTGCTGGAAAATGAGCGCAACGCCAGCGCGCATACGGTGCGGGCGTACCGCCGCGAGGTTGGGAACTTCGCGGCGTATCTGGCAGCGACGCTTGGAGCGGAGGCGACGGTTGCCACCGTCGACCACCTGCACATCCGCTCTTATCTGGGATCGCTGTATGAACGCGGCTTGACCAAGGCGAGCGCGGCGCGGGCGCTGGCGGCGGTGCGCTCGTGGTTCAAATGGTTGGCCAAGGAGCACACAATCGAGCAGAACCCGGCGACGCTGGTGAGCACGCCAAAGCTGCCGCACCATCTTCCACGCGTGCCCAGCGTGGAGGAGGTCAACGGCCTGCTGGATTCGATGGGGGCCGCGGACCGCGCGGCAACGAAGGACGAAGCCGCAGCATGGCCGGAGCGCGACCGCATGATCTTCGAGCTGCTCTACGGCTGCGGCATCCGCAACTCGGAGCTGGTAGGCATCGACCTTGGCGACATTCAGTGGAAGAACGACGCGATTCTGGTGCGCGGCAAGGGACGCAAGCAGCGCTACGTTCCACTGGGAGATGAGGCGGCGCGGGCGATGCGCGCCTACCTGCCGCTGCGCGAGGGCCGGCTGCGCGCGGCGGGCAAGCTGGCCCTGGTGGCCGACGGGCCGCTGGTGATGAACCTGCGCATGCGCGGGGCTTGTCGTTTGACAACACGAAGTGTTGGTAGAATCGTCAAGCGGATTGCGCTGGATCGAGGCCTTGCATCGGACGTGCATCCGCACACGCTGCGCCACGCCTTTGGTACGCACATGCTGGAGGAGGGAGCGGACCTGCGCGCGATCCAGGAGATGCTGGGGCACGAGCGGCTATCGACCACGCAGCGCTACACGCACCTGACGGCGGGGCAGGTGCAACGCGTCTACGACGAGACACATCCACGGGCGCATTAATTATTAATGCCATCTGGATCGACCATCGTGAGCAGGTTGTTCATCGCATCCTCATACAGGTTGAGGCTCTGCGGATCGCCGTGCTTGGCGAAGGGGACTGGGTCGTCGCTCGCGCTCCAGTCGGGGCTGAGGAAGCGGCCGATGACAGAGTTGTAGTATCTCGCGAGGAAGTCGTCGTTGCCCGATTCCACATCTTTTTCTTTGCCAGCGAAGTGGTTCTCCGTGGGGTCGTCGGCGGTGTTGGCGGCGTAGCCGTCGCCGAAGGGAAGGCTTACATAGACCGCCTTCATCACATTTATTTGAAAGTAATTTCCTTCCCTTTCATATCTTTAGGGGAAAGTGGGCCTATAGTTCTCTTTCGCATTTTGCACCGGATAGAATCTCCGTCTAACTGACAGTCTTGGATCTCATAATGTTTCGGACATGCGGTGCAGTCAGTCATATCCGCATCAATCGCGGACCAGAGCTCATAGTCTTTAGCATCTGCGCGATCAACTACAATTTTTCCCTGAGACACCGTAGGAAATGCATTGACGTCTATTCTACTGTGAGACCAGCGAACCAGAACGTAGGCTTCCCAGCCACTCGCCCCCACGGCCTGAAAAGCGAGGATCAGAAAGCCGTGACCTGACATAGAACAAAATGACGACGCTTGCCAAAGCCTGAAATATCCGCCTCTCTTGATTAATTGTGCAAGAACATATTCTTTTGTTTTGTTTGCCCGATTAACGACAATCATAGAATTGTAAGCATCATCACCTGAATGCGTACGCGGCTGTTCTGTTACTTCTAATGTCGTATTTTTTTGAAGGAGATATTTTGCTCTAATCACCACGCCTCTGTTCATTGATTCATTAAGTCCCATTCCCAGAATGGGAGACATAAATTTGTCATGAGTTTCCATGCAATTTATTGCTTTAATAACAGTTGTAGGATTGTCATTCTCAATTTCGGCAAATAGACGATGGCTGGCTTGCATCAATATAATGACAAATATCACATTAATCACTGCAAGTTGGTTTTTAATTTTTACAGAATGGCCCATGAAAGCCTCTCTTTCCAAGCCTTTTTGTAATGCTTTTAAAACTAATTTATTCTCGATGCTTCAACAATACCGCTGTAGATCTTCGTGTAAATCTGTGTATTCTTTTCTTGCTGGCCAGGTTTCTTCTGAGGCCCATTATACTTGAAATAAGTTGGAGAAGGAGAGAAGTTTGAACTTTTACCAGCCCAGTTAAAGATGTCGAGAGCACCTTCGATATTGCTGACTTTGTCGCTGGTTGAGCATGTACCGGAACTATAGGAGAGTTGCAACGGGTTTACTGGATCTTCGATCCCTAGCGTGCTTTCTTTTACGGCGAGCGCCGTCAATAGCTCGGTCGTGTTTTCTCCTAAACCCTTCGTTACACCTTGATTTTGTATCTCGGCATCTGTCGACAATCGTCTCCAGCTCACCTGCCGATAGCGGTACGCCCGATACCATTGCTGCTATTGCCCATGTGATAATGGACGAAGTTTTTCCCTTTTTTATCGTGGGTTAATATGAAGTATGTCGTAAGGCTGATTGTGGATGTTGTCTTGCCATCTTTGCTTATAGAATTAACATTCTGCTGAACTTCGACATTGCAATGATCCGGTTTACCTGCACACATTGCAGCCACATCAACATGTCCGTCGGCATCAACATACCGAAGCGGATTGTCCGCTGCATATGCATATAGGTTCAAAGATTGCGGATTGTCGAGCTTCGCATAAGGTACTGGTTCATCGCTCTTCGCACTCCAGTCGAGTGATAGAAACCTGCCCGTTGTGCTGTTGTAGTATCTCGCTCCGAAGTAGTCGTTTCCACTCTCCACATCGCGTTCTTTGCCGGTGAAGTGGTTCTCGGTGGGGTCGTCGGCGCTGGCGGCGATGCTCTCCGCGAAGCCGTCGCCGAAGGGCAGCGACCGGTAGACGGCCGCCAGTACACCCGACGCCCGCGTGCGCCGTGTCCCCAGCGGCTCGTCGAAGTAGTCGTGCAAGCCAATTGAATCGCATCTACCAATCAGCCTCCCGCCCGCATACCGCGTCATACGGATACACCTCGCATCGTGAGCATAAACCCATGCTCAACAATCGATACGCGGAGCAACCCATTCCGTCGCCGATTTCAGACTTGGGCCACCCGTCGAGGCAAAGGCGGAGGCAAGGCGGAATGCAGGTTTATCTCCGCGCATCTTGGCCATTGCGCAGCTTCCACATAGAATGTACCGATGGGGGCTGAGCCGTTGACGCGACGATCGAGCAGTGGGGTGGCATGTCCGAGCTAGTCTTCGACGAACTGCACTGGAAGCCGCGCCACAATCCTTGGGCGGTTGCTGTCACTGTGACGCTGGCCACGTTCATGGAGGTGCTCGACACCTCCATCGCCAACGTAGCGCTGCCGCACATGGCGGGGTCGCTGGGCGCAAGCCAGGAGGAGGCAACCTGGGTGCTGACCAGCTATCTGGTCTCCAGCGCCATCATCCTGCCGATCTCCGGCTGGCTGGCCAACCGCTTCGGGCGCAAGCGCTTCTACATGTCCTGCGTGGCGATGTTTACGGCTTGCTCGCTGCTGTGCGGCCTGGCGCAGACGCTGCCGCTTCTCATCCTGGCGCGCATCCTGCAAGGCCTCGGCGGCGGCGGCCTCGCCACAAGCGAGCAGGCCATCCTCGCCGATACCTTCCCCATTGAAAAGCGCGGACAGGCCTTCGCCCTCTATGGAATGGCCGTCGTCGTCGCGCCCGCCATCGGCCCCACCCTCGGCGGCTGGATCACCGACAACTTCAACTGGCACTGGATCTTCTTCATCAACCTCCCGGTGGGTCTTCTGTCGCTGTACCTCTCCAACCGCATGGTTGAGGACCCGCCCTTCCTGAAGGCGCGCAAGGAGGCCAGCAAGCACCTCAAGGTGGATTTCATGGGCCTCGGCCTCGTCGCTCTCGGCGTCGGCTGCCTCGAGTTCACGCTCGACAAGGGCCAGGAAAAAGACTGGTTTGGCGATCCCATGATCCGCTTCACGGCAATTCTGGCGGTCTGTCTGCTTATATTTTTCTCCTACTGGGAGTGGAACCACCCCGACCCCATCGTCGATCTCAAGCTGCTCAAGAACCGCAACTTCGGCACCGCCGTCTTCCTCCAGCTTGTTCTCGGCATGGTTCTCTTCGGCTCGACCGTGCTGATTCCGCAGTACCTCCAGGTGCTGCTCGGCTACACGGCCGAGCGCGCCGGAATGGTGCTATCGCCCGCGGGCTTCATGCTCATGGCGATGATGTTCGTCGCCGGGCGCACACTGGGAAAGATGGACCCGCGCCTGATGGTCTGCTGCGGCTACATCGTTACGGCCTTGGGCATCTACAACCTCACCCGGCTCGATCTCACCACCAGCTTCGCCTCCGTCACCGAGTGGCGCATGTTGCAGGTGATCGCACTGCCCTTCGTCTTCATCCCCATCAGCACGCTCAACTACGTCGGTGTGCCCGCCACCAAGAGCAACCAGATCTCCAGCCTCTCTAACTTCGCACGCAACCTCGGCGGCAGCGCGGGCACCGCTCTGCTGACCACATATATTGCGCGCAGCTCCCAGGTCCACCAGTCTGCGCTGGCGGCCAACGTGGTCTCCGGCAGTGCCGCCTACAACGGGTTCATGGACCGCGTAAAGGAGGCCCTCATCAAAGGCGGCATGGCGCCCGCCGGCGCAAGTCGGCTCGCCATCGGCGAGGCCTATCAACTGATGCTGCGCCAGGCCTCGATGCTGAGCTACAAAAATGCCTTTGCCATCCTCGCCGTCGTGATTCTGGCGCTCTCGCCGCTGCCCTTCCTCATGCGCCTCCCGCCCAAGCGCGTGGCCAAGCCCGCCGCGGAAGAGATGGCCGTACATTAGTTGTTATGCAGCGCATTTGGCACCGCATTCTTTTCTGGCACAAAAAGGAGGCGGATCGTCGAAGTAGTAGTGCAGCGTGGGCGCGCTTACAGTGCCGTCGTAAGTCCCGATCAGCTTGCCGCCCGCATAAACATTGGTGTGCGCCCAGCCGCTGGGGTTCGCCGTGGTCACGTCGGCGGCATCCACCTCGGTCAACTGCTCGCCGCCCGGCCCGACGACATACCCCGCCGTCTGCACAAAGCCGTTCGTCGTGATGTCGCAACTCATCGTCGTGATCGTCCCCTTGGCCACGCGGTCGCCCGCCGCGTCGTACAGGTAGCCGACGGCCCCTTCGAGCGTCGTCGCCGCGCACAGCCGGCCCTCCGCGTCGTACAGGTACCGGTTGTTGGCGTCCGCGATCACGTCGCCCGCCGGACTCATATAGAACCTGTCGGCGGTTCTTTCGGAGGTTCATCCCCCGATTGGCCTTCTTGCTTAGGCATACCAGCGTCGTCTCTTAGTGTGGGAAATATGGTCGTAGATAGTGCGGGAAATGTGGTCGTGGATGGTGCGGGAGATGTGGCCGTAGACTTCTTCACTTTCCAAGGTGGAGGACGAAACGGCTCAAGCCGCCGAGGCAATATTCGATCAAGTGGAGCACCAAATATTAGAGCTAGCGCAAATCCTGCTAGAACTCCACCAATAGCAAGTTGCCAGCTCCGTAATCCAAGCAGGTATAGTGACAGTCACTCTTGTCCAAATTAGCGTTTGAGCGGCGGCGGTAGAGCCCTGCTACGGTTTGTGTTGAGAGACATAAACCCAGAGGAGGATCACCGTCGCCGTG
>JAJZDL010000229.1 GCA_021851465.1 Acidobacteriota bacterium | reverse complement strand
CGATTGGGAGCCGATTGGGGTGGAGCGGATTCTGGGCAATCTAGAGTCGGGGATTGCGCGGAACCGGCGGCGAGGACGCGGGTCGAACCTGTTGCTGCACGATGGGGGGCATCGCGGGATGGGCGCGGCGCGGATGGACACGGTGCGGGCGGTGGACCGGCTGTTGACGGCGCATCGGGGAACGGCGACACGGTTCGTTACGGTGGATGCGTGGGTGAAGGCGGGGAAATTGTAGGCTGGGCTTCAGCGCTCCTCGGGCGTGCGGGACCTTGCTGGGCCTGCGGCCGAGGCGGCCGGTATAGGCGCGCCTTTGTCGCTTGCCAGCCGAGGGCAAAGACTGGATGAAGGGTTCCTCGATTGCGCTATCGGTGCAGGAAGAGGAGGTAGTTGCCGTAGCCGATGGTGAGGATGGAGGCGATGAGCAGGGCGAGGCCTGCGGCGACCAGGAGTTTAGTTCGCGCGCTGGTTCCTTTCCATTCCTTGAGCAGGAGGCCCCAGACGGTGGCGAAGACGATGATGGAGGCCATGAGCAGGGTCCAGGAGGAGAAGTCGTAGATTCCCATCTTGGTTTTGGCCATGGAGTTGAAGAAGAACTGGAAGTACCAGATGATGCCTGCGAGCGCGGCGAAGAGATAGTTGGCGACCAGGGTAACGGGGGCGATGCGGTCGTATGTGGAGGCGTCCAGAGGGTCGAAGTCGACCATGGTGTCGCCGGCGGGGGGGGCTGCGCGCATCGGGTTTACGCCGGGTTCACCGGTGAACTGGCGGTAGGAGCGGTTTTTGAGGATAAGGATGGCGGACCAGACGAAGTTGGTGAGGAAGCCGCCCCAGAGGATGACGATCAGGACGGGAAGGTTCTGCCAGACATCGAGGCGCGCGGCGGCGAGCAGGTGAGGTTTGGCGATGGCCGCGATGGGCGCGCCGGCGTCGAGGGCGAAGGCGAAGAAGGCGCTCATCAGGCCTGCCAGGATGGCGATGGCGATGCCTTTACCGAAGGAGAAGTTCTGTTCGCCGGATTCGATCAGTGCGTCGGGGGCGATCTCGCGTTCCTTGGAGAGGCCGGCGGCCCCGTTGACGGCGACGGCGAAGAAGCCGATGAGATCGCCGAAGAGGGTGACCTGGCCGGAGTGGGTGTGCGCGATGGCGAGGATCTGGCCGTGGTAGATGGGTGGAACGAGGGTGCCGAAGACCATGCAGAGGCCGAGTGCGATGGAGTACCCGAGCGCGAAGCCGAGGTAGCGGATGGCGAGGCCGAAGGTAAGCCCGCCGACGCCCCAGAGCGCGCCGAAGAGGACGACGAGTGCGACGTTGTGCGGATCCGCGTGCCAGGCCTCGGCGAGGATGGCGAAGACGTGCGGGACGAAGAGCGCGGCCATCGCGATGGGCGCGACGATCCATGCGGCGAACCCCTGGATGACCCAATAGACCTCCCAGGACCAGCGCTTGATCTGGCGGAATGGGATGAAGTTGGTGGCGGAGGCGAAGCCGCCGATCAGGTTGTAGATAACGCCGAGAAAGAGATTGGAACCCACGGGGCCTCGTTGCAGCGAGAAAGATGAATGCGGTGAAGAGTGCGGATGGAAAACGACTCCATCTTACCTGAGCCGGATGCAATGTGGAAATGCGATCTGGATTGGACTAAGGTGGAGAGCGGAGCCTGTCGATTGAAAGAGGGCCGGGCGGCCCGATGCGGATTGAAAGGCCGCGGTGCAGGCGATGGCAGATGTGCGCGGGGACACATAGATTGAGGCGGGCAAGAACTACTATCCGTATTGATTGGCGTCGATGAGTGGATGCCGATGAGTGGATTTTGAGGGGTTGGGGGAGAGTTTGCGAGTTTCACTGTTTATCACCTGTTATAACGACACGCTCTTCCCGGAGACGGGCCAGGCGGTGGTGAAGGTGCTGGAGCGGCTGGGCCATACGGTCGATTTTCCGGCAGGGCAGACGTGTTGCGGGCAGATGCACTGGAACACGGGGTACCAGCAGGAGGCACTGCCTCTGCTGGGGCGGTTCGTCGAGCAGTTCAGAGACTCCGAGGTGGTGGTGTGTCCGTCGACGAGCTGCGTTGCAATGATGAAGGACCACTACCCGCTGATGGCGGAGCGGCTGAAGGACGAGAAGCTGAAGACCGAGGTGGCGGAGCTGCTGCCGAGGGTCTGGGAGTTCTCGCAGTTTCTCACGCAGAAGCTGGGGCTGGTGGATGTGGGCGCATACTACCCGCATCGGGTGACCTACCACGCAAGCTGCCACGGATTGCGCAGCCTTCATCTTGGCGACGGGCCGATGCGGCTGCTGCGCGCGGTGCGCGGCATCGACCTGGTGGAGATCGAGAACCTGGAGCAGTGCTGCGGGTTTGGCGGAACGTTTGCGATCAAGAACGCCGAGGTATCGAGCGCGATGCTGGCGGAGAAGGTGCGCGGCGTGCTCAACACGCGGGCCGAGGCGGTGACGGGATGCGACAACTCCTGCCTGATGCATATCGGCGGAGCGTTGCACCGGCAGCGGACCGGCGTGCATCCGGTGCATCTGGCGGAGATTTTGGCTGGGGAGTAAGAGAGGATACACAGGTGCTGACGAACAGGAAGATTCAACGGCATGGGGCGGATACGCGGGCCCTTCGCTGCGCTCAGAAGGACAACCGCCGTTCCAGGATGAGACGATGAGTGGAACGGGGTTGGATCCGAGAACGGCGCCGAAGTTCCAGGTGGCGGCGCGGGCGCTGCTGGGTGACTCGCAGATGCGCAAGAACGTACGCCATGCGACGAATGTGATCCAGACCAAGCGTGCGCGCGTGGTGGCGGAGATGCCGGATTGGGAGGCGCTGCGCGAGGCGGGCAGGCAGGTTCGCCGGCATACGATGCGGCGGCTGGATTTTTATCTGGAGCAGTTCGAGCGGAACTGCACGGCTGCCGGGGGGGTGGTGCACTGGGCGCGCAACGCGGAGGAGGCGCGGCAGATCGTCGTTCGGCTGGTGAAGGCGAGCGGCGCGGGTGGCGAATCTCCGGCCGAGGTCATCAAGATCAAGTCGATGACGACCGAGGAGATCCAGTTGAACGCGGCGCTGGAGGCGGCGGGTGTTCACGCGTATGAGACGGACCTTGCGGAGCTGATCATCCAGCTTGGCCGCGACCAGCCGTCGCACATCGTGGTGCCCGCGCTGCACAAGAACCGGGCGCAGATCCGCGAGATTTTTATGCGCGAGATGGACCTGCCGGGCTTGGGAGGGACGCCGCAGGACCTGGCGGACGCGGCGCGGCGGTTTCTGCGCGAGAAGTTTTTGCGGGTGAAGACGGCGGTGAGCGGCGCGAACTTCCTGGTGGCGGAGACGGGCGGGGTGTGCATCGTCGAGAGTGAGGGCAATGGACGGATGTGCCTGACGCTGCCGGAGACGCTGATCTCGGTGGCGGGGATCGACAAGGTGGTGCCGCGCTACCGGGACCTGGAAGTGATGTTGCAACTTTTGCCGCGAAGCGCAACTGGGGAGAGGATGAACCCATATAACTCCATCTGGACAGGCGTGGATAAGACTGCATCGAGCGATGGGCCGCGCGCGTTCCATGTGGTGCTGATGGACAATGCGCGGACGGAGATCCTGGCGGACGAGGAGGCGCGGCAGACGCTGCACTGCATTCGCTGCGGGGCGTGCCAGAATGCCTGCCCGGTGTACCAACAGACCGGGGGGCACGCGTACGGGAGCGTGTATGCGGGGCCGATCGGGGCGATCCTGACGCCGCAGTTGATGGAGATGCACCATGCGCAGAGCCTGCCGTATGCATCGAGCCTGTGCGGCGCCTGCTATGAGGTCTGCCCGGTGAAGATCAATATTCCCGAGGTGCTGATCCATCTGCGAAGCAAGGTGGTGCAACAGCAGTCGAGCGGCCTCAACATTCTGGCGAACCCGGAGGCGATGGCGCTGAAGGCGGCGGGGCT